>NZ_JAUBRC010000012.1:0-147090 GCF_036701635.1 Microcoleus sp. N9_B4
TTCAGCCTTGTGGCTGGAAACGCTATGTACGGGCTTTCACCGTGATTTACGTTTCAACGAATCGCACTAATCATTCCAATGCAACCTGATTTGATATGAGTGTTTAATGTTGACTCGATTTTATAATTCCGGCGCACTCAGAAGTGAGATTACGCAGAAACAACGGTTGCTGCGAAAAATGGGCACTGACGACCAAAGAAACCAATTTCTTGACCACAAATCTATGCTTTTAGGTTAGGTAAAACCCGCAGAAATAAACCCGGTTTCTGATATCCTATGATACTATGTCCGGTCCATTACCCCTAATAGGGTAGGGGCGGGTTCACGAAAAATATCTGCCAATAATTGACAATCTCAAAAACCCGCCCTTTTAATCGCGGTCACTCGCTCAGACATGATATGAGCAAGTGCTAATTAAGTTTGTCGTAATGAAGTTGTTTGTCTATCGTCTGCCAAGCGCTAACTCTAAACGATGAGTTAAACAATTGATTGACCGGACACAATTTAACTGGGGCGAAAGGATTCGAACCTCTGAATGGCTGGACCAAAACCAGCTGCCTTACCACTTGGCGACGCCCCAACGTCTCAACATTTAATATAGTAACACCCAGACACGGGAATCTGTCAAGCATTTTGACAATAAAATTTAAAAAATGTTTTTGGAGCCGATCGCCTGCAGGTTTATTCTTTGATCGCACGGGGGCGAGCTACCGGGATTTCAATCCGGAAATCAGCTCCCTGTCCCGGTTTCGAGATACAGTTCAAGCTTCCTCCGTGTTTTTCCACCACAATCTGGTAGCTGATAGACAAGCCGAGTCCCGTACCCTTGCCCACAGGTTTAGTGGTAAAGAAAGGGTCAAACAAGTGGCATTTAGCTTTTTCGGCCAATCCCGGCCCGCTGTCTTGAATCCGAATCACCACAACTTGACCGCTCGACTTTCCTGACTCACCAGCCTCCGAGTTTGGGGCCACCACCGCCGTCGAGATTTTGATCGTCTTGGGTGGGGGCTGATTTTCCAAAGAGTCGATCGCATTCGCCAAAATATTCATAAATACTTGGTTGAGCTGTCCGGGATAGCACTCTACCTTCGGCAAGTTGCCGTAGTCTTTAATTACCTCAATTCCCGGTATTAGCCCGTTTGACTTCAAGCGGCTCTGCAAAATCAGCAGCGTGCTGTCAATCCCTTCGTGAATGTCCACCCGCTTCATCTCCGCTTCGTCGTGCCGCGCGAAGTTCCGCAGAGACAGGACAATTTGGCGGATGCGTTCGGTTCCCATCTCTATTGAAGACAGAATTTTCAGCAAATCCGGCGCTATGAAATCAACATCGATTTCTTCGTTTTTGTCGAGTATTTCGGGGCAAGGCTCGGGGTAGTGCTTTTGATACAAGTGCAGCAAATCCAGCAGATTTTTCATGTACTGCTTGCAATAAGTCAAGTTGCCGTAAATAAAATTAACCGGATTGTTAATTTCGTGGGCGACGCCGGCGACCATTAGACCGAGAGAGGACATTTTTTCGTTTTGGATGAGCTGAGCTTCTTTCTGCTGCAACTGCTGCAAAGTTTCCGTCAGTTGGCGGGCTTGAGTTTGAGCGGCCAAGGCTGCCGCCCGGGTTTGGGCGTAGAGTTCGGCTTGGTCGATCGCGATGGCCAGTTGATCCACCACCGCTTGCAGCAACTCCACTTCGCTCGTCGCCCAAGAACGGTGGCTGCTGTAATGGTTACAAACTACAGCACCCATTTGACCGGAGCGAGTCTTGAGCGGCAGCAGCAGCTTAGAAACAATGCCGAGACTGGTCAAAAAAGCTCGCGTGGGTGGTTCGATGCACAGTGCTGTGGCAGCGTCGCCGATCCGGAGCGTCTGGCGGTGGCAAATTTTATCGGCCAGCAGCGTTACTTGTTCGATCGGGTATTCTGTGAGCCGCTCTTTGAGTTCGGGATTTGCCGCCTCGTGGGTGATTGCAAAGCTTGGCTGCCCGTCTCGCGAGATGGAGTACCACAAAAAGTAACACTGGTCAACCTGCAACAAGCTGCGAATTTCGTTGACAGCCGTATCTAAAATTTTGTCGAGGTCGAGGGAATTCCGCATCTGGCTGGCGAGGCCGAAGAGCAGGCCTTCCCGGCGGCTCAACAATTCTTCTCGGGCCGTGATGCGATCGATCGCCACAGCTATGGCGTTAGCCATGCAGCTCAGAACTTCTAGCGCTCCCTCGCTTACCAAAGCGCTACTGCACAGAGCCAGCACTCCCACCAGGCGCTCCTCCACTATCAGCGGATAGGCAATGGCGCAGAGAGACGGGTTTGACAGTAGGCATACAGGAGCCGTTTGGAGTTTTCCCGGTTCTGCTCGCACCCAATCTTCTATTTCCCGTTCCCACCCTTCGGTGCTGAGTCCTGAATCTGCCTGCAATTCTAACTGCTCTGTCTGCGGGTTGAACGTCCAGATACTCGCCTCTTTGGCGTCGAGGTAATCTACCATTGCCTCGGTGCAGCGGTTGAGGATGGGCGATATTTTCCCGCCTTGTCCGAGGGCTGCACCGACTTTAGCTTGCAGGGCTCCCAAGCGAGCTCGCTCTTGTAGGGACGCTGCCGTTAGTTGGGGATCGGAGGTGTCCCGGGGGCCGGCAACGATTTCTCGGATTTGTTGGGTATCGTCCGCGCGCCCAATGGCCGCGGAAGTTTCCCACAAATATTGAGATGTGCCTGTTTCCCCCAGCGTCGGAAGCTTTTTTGTTCCGTATATTGTTGTCGTGCTGCTCTGTGGCGTATGTACGGCACACAAGCTGTCGCATTTCGAGTCACCACGAACTAACTCCGAGATTTGCTGGCTGTTCGAGCTGATATCTTCTGCCTCTGGCAACTGTTTCTGGGCTTTGACTAATTGCCAGCGCAGCTCCACCAAACTCGCAACTTGCCGACTCAAAGCTTGCAGAGCTTCTATGGTTTCTTTTGTCAAGTCTCGTGGCACCGAGTCCATAACGGATAGCACTCCCAGCATCCGCCCATCTGAGGTCATGACTGGGATTCCGGCGTAAAATTTCACGAAGGGATAGAAAACCGTCAGAGGATGCTCGCCAAATCTCACGTCTGTGGAAGCGTCTTGGACAATGGCGACGGGCGGTTCCTGAAACGAATTTGCAGGGGGTTCGATCGGAGATTCGGGAGCAACTGGCGGTTGTTGCAGGAAAATTGCCTGGTCAAATTCCGAGTTTGAGTTTGAACCGACTGCGAACTCTTCGGGAATTTTATCCAGGGCGCGAGTGCAAAAATTCAGGTAACGGTGGGCCAAAGTTCGATCGATACCTAACTGCGACTTCAACCAGTGGCGGTTACCGTCAATCAAGCTCAAGAAAGCAATAGGAGTTTGGCTGATCTGAGCTGCCAAACCGACCAAATTGTCCAAGCAAGCGTCTGGAGCAGAGCCGAGAAGCTGATACAAGTCAATGTTATGGAGCTTGAACACTTTTTTACCAAGAGGCAAGGGTGCTTTCATCATGTGTAACTGCCCGTCTAGTTGCTGGCAACCGCCCTTCTCAATACTTTAGAGAAAAACAAGCTATGAATTGTGTGATGGGAGACTGTGGGCGCAACTTCGGCGCAGGCTGCTTGCGCCGAATTCAGACTAACCTGCCGCGTAAAACTTACCTAAACTTATCTAAAGCCATTTTAAAAGCATCCGAGTTTACTTCCTACGCTATTGGGCGGAACGTAGTGGAGGGAGTCGGCTATCCCAAGATCAGTAGGCTATCCCCCGCCCGCCGAGGGTTAAGAGTTCAAAATATTGACGTTGGCGTTGAAATCGCGATCGATAGATCTACCACAAGCAGGACAATCATAAGTCCCAAGACCCAATGGCATATCTTTTTTATTCCCACAATTCGAGCAATTTTTAGAGCTAGGAAACCATTGGTCTACCAGCACTAAATTCGCTTTATACATAAGGCATTTGTAATCGAGTTGACACTTGAACTCGTAAAACCCAATATCTGATATCGCCCCCGCCAGCTTGTGATTTGCCATCATGCCTTTTATATTCTAGTCTTCTATTTTGATGAGATTGAAAGTCTTGGCTAAGTAAGTTGTTAACTTGTACAGGAAATCTTTACGAATACAAGCTATTTGGGCGTGAAGTCGGCTGATTTTGTTGTAAGTTTTACGTTGGTTATTGGAACATTTTACCTGTCTTGAAGCTTGACTTTGTAAAGTGGCAAGCTTGGTTTTCGCACTGGCTAGAAACGGTTTTGGTGCGTCAAAAACTTGCTGGTTTGACAGCAGGGCCGCATATTTAATACCTACATCGATTCCTACAGAGCTTTTGGGCTGTTGAACTGGTAGACGTTCCGCATCAACACAAAATGAAACAAACCAGCGACTACCTTCTTTTGAGAGCGTGAAAGTTTGAGACACGTAACCGCATTCTAGTGGCTCGTGAAGCCGAAACGTTCCCAAGGTAGGAATCTTAATTGTGTTGCCAGCCCTTAGCAGAACTTTCCCATTGGATGAATCAACCGTAAAAGATTGACCATGACGGCGGCTGGCGAATTTTGGATGACCTGCTTTCCCGGCACGATAGCGACTAAAGGCATCTTTCAAGTCAATTAATGTGTTTTGGTAGACTCGGCTAGACAACTGGTTCATCCAAGCAAATTCAGGTTGCTTTTTAACGTGGTTGGTGAGAACTTTTTTAACTTCGTTAATCACCTTCGAGTCCGAAAGCTTGCCCTCACTATAAATTTGAGTCCGCAAGCTTAACCCGAAATTGAAGACGACACGTCGAAATCCTGCGTGTTTTGCCATCAAGGTCGCTTCGTTGTTATTCAATTTTAGCGAGCGTTTGACGGCAAACATAGTTAAGCTTACCTAGAGTTATGGATTTGGTCAAATATAGACAAGTTTAGCAAACTATTTGGCGATTTAGTCTAACTCTTGACTGATCTGGAAACTTTTGAGTTATCGGAGTTAGAGCACCCCAGATCTAAGACTATATAAATTATACTTCCAGTTGACTATGCTTTTGAATACCTCCGGCTCTCTAAATCTAAGAGCCTCTGTTGGGAGGAAGCACCTTTCCAAAATATATGACGATTGCTTACCGAGAATTTTTTAATCAGTTTAATTGTATTTTAACAGACTTGTCTAATCGTGGGTAGCTGGCTTGCTGGTAGATTTAAATCAGGGGTTTGTGCCACAATACCAGTGTCCTTTACCGAGCTGTGCCTTAGCCGGGAGTTCAACTACAGTTAGGAGATGAATTACAAAAGATTGGTAAGATGTTAAACTTTGTAACAATAGTTGTTCAAACTCGACCTTTTAGGGTTTCTGGGCCCGGATGCACATTTTGCAACTGTTGTAATTGCCGATCGACCACTCTCCCAATCCCTTTTTTCGAGTTTGAGGTAAAAAAACAGGGGTAATGTTTCAACTAACGCTCCAACGGGGTTGACAATTATTGTGTAGAGGCAACTCTCAAAAAATAACTGCAGGAAGTATGTTTTGTATTTTCAAGAACTATAAATAAGCAGGGAGAAGAATATGTCTGCAAGTAGCAGTCAAGTACCAACTATTTTGGCAGTTGATGATAGCGTCGTGATGCAAGGACTTGTTAAACAGGCCTTAAGCAAAGAGTTTCGAGTTCTCGTAACCGACAATGCAGTGGATGCTTTGTCAACGATTTATCACGAACAAATTTCTGTTTTGTTGCTGGATGTTTCGATGCCTGGTATTGACGGATTGGAACTCTGCCGCACGGTGCGGAGCCTGCCTCAGTTTCAGAATTTGCCGATCGTAATGCTGACAGCGCGAGATGGAGCCTTTGATAAGGTACAGGGGCGTTTGGCGGGAGCAACAGAGTATTTAACTAAGCCTTTTGATGCTGATAAGTTGCGCGAGGTAATTGGTAAGTTTATCAAAATCAAATAATCGGACTTAGGAAAAAAAATCCGTTTTGAGTAATTAATGAAGTAATTTGAGTAATTAATGAACTAAAAAGTTGCGATCGCGCTCTCTGATCCTCGACTTCTTTAACAAGTCGAGGGGCGGGGCATTCTGCAATATTTGCGAGGTAAGTCCTAAATTTTTAATTTAGCCAGGAGTAGGGGAGCGATCGCACTGACAGGTAGAACATATTGGGCGGCACCGAGGGCGATCGCCTCCTTGGGCATTCCGAAGACAATGCAGCTAGCTTCGTCTTGGGCGATTGTCAACCCCCCTTCTCTGGCGATAGCCAACATTCCGTCAGCACCATCTCTACCCATTCCTGTCAGCAAAACCCCCGCTGCTGCCCGACTATAAAAATTAGCTACCGACTTAAATGTCACCGTTACAGAAGGGCAGTGTCCCGCAGCATGAGCAGCTTCTGAATAAACAAATCGCCCTTGAGAGTCCAATTCTAAATGACGTTTTTCTGGCGGGAAATAAACAGTTCCTGCTTGTGGCGATTCCCCCAAAGCAGCTATCTTAACAGGCAGTTTCGATTCATAACCCAGCCAATCCACTAATCCTTGCAAAAAACCTTCACTGATGTGCTGGACACAAATTATAGGCACTGGAAAACTAGCCGGAAGTTTAGAAATAATCGCGTACAGTGCTTGCGGCCCGCCTGTAGAAGCCCCTATAGCCAATAACTTAATAGTTGGAGATTTAACATTTTCGTTAGAAAATTTGTAATTAAGAACTGGTGCTTGGTTGATTTTTACAATTTGATTATTATCTTCTGTTGGCATCTTTTTTGGATGCCGTGTAAATACTTTAACTCCTGAGAGTATTTTAACCTTAGCTATTAATTGATTGGCTAGGCGATCGTAATCAGAGACCAACCCGCCAATCGGTTTCGGAAAAACATCCAATGCACCAGCCTTTAACACTTGAAATACATTCTGAGTATCATTCGCTTGCACTGAAGCACTAATTACTAAAATTGGTAGCGGATATTTCTTCATTACTTCTTCCGTAAATTCTAACCCGTTCATTGGTGCCATGTTCAAATCCGTACAGATTACTTGGGGCTGAAGTTTGGGGATTAATTCTAGTCCTTCTAATCCGTTGCAAGCGGTTCCTACAACTTGGATGTCTGGCGAGGACTCAAAAATTCGTTTGAGGACGATCGTAACTACTGGAGAATCTTCAACTAACAATACTTTAATGGGCGATAACATCTGTTTGCTGGGAAATGGGGAATGGGAAATGGGAAATGATAAATTCGGCATCCATGCACGGGGAATTTTTCACTAGACACAGGGCATTGGGCCTTGCTAATTGGTAGTAAATAACAAATAGCTAATAACTAATGACTAATGACTAATGACTAATGACTAATGACTAATGACTAATGACTAATGACTAATAACTAATGACTAATGACTAATGACTAATGACTAAACTAACCTTTTTAGTGTCTCTACCAACACATCTTGATTGAAAGTACCTTTAGGAATATAAGCATTCGCCCCCGCATCAGCCCCTCTTTTTCTATCTTCATCCGATGCCAAGGATGTCACTAAAATTATCGGCAACTCACTGTATTCTTTTTGCTGCCTAATCTTAATAGTCAGGGCCAAACCGTCTAAATTTGGCATTTGTATGTCAGAAATCACAGCATCAAAATCGCGAGTTTTCAATTTATGGAAAGCATCCAATCCGTCTACCGCAGTCACAACTTCGTAACCCGCACCTTCCAGGATGCGCTTTTCTTGAGTGCGCGTGGCGATCGAGTCTTCTGCTAATAGTAGAACTTGTTTTCTGCTGGCATTCTCAAGTTGCGATCGCGCACCAGAAACCCCACGGGACGAAACTTGCTGGCGTACAGATTTTATCAAATCGTGGGGATTGAGTACCATACAAACTTCCCCAGTAGCGAGAATTGTGGCACCCGAAACATTTCGCACCCGTTTCAGCAATTGACTTTGAGGTTTCATCACCACATCCTGTTCGTCTATCAAAGCATCTACAAATAATCCCAATCTTTCCTCCCCAACTTTTAAAACAATACAAGGCATTTTTGAAGAACTTGAATCCTGGAAGTATTTTTGATTTTTTCTCGAAATTTCGCTTCCGGTTTCCTGTCTCAAATGCCGATTTTTTTGCCACCCTTTTCTATTGTTTAATGCTAGTAAATCTGTCAGATGAGCAACTGACAGAGGCTGACCCTTTGAAAGTATAGTTTCCTTACCTTCTATAGCAAATATCTCAGACTGAGACACCAGTTGTGCCGTGTCTACAAACTCGACTGGCAGAGCATAAGGAATGTCTTCAACTATGACAATTAATACATTTGCTGTAGCTAAAGACGTGCTGATTTGCAGCCTCAAAGTGCATCCTTTTCCCGGTAAAGACTCTACTTGAATACTACCTTTTAGGGCTTCAACATTAGTGCGAACTACATCTAAACCCACCCCGCGCCCCGATACTTCGGTAACAAATTTTTTTGTCGAAAAACCCGGAGTAAAAATTAAAGATTGTACTTGAGTATCGGTCATTTCTGCCAGTTGTTCAAGCGTACAAATATTACGTTTTACAGCCGTTTGTTTAATGCTCTCTAGATTTAGTCCCCGGCCATCATCAGCAACTTCAATAATAATATTGCTAGCAATATTATAGCCTTTAATTCGGAGAGTAGCCACGGGAGGTTTACCTATTTTTTTTCGCTCATCAACAGTTTCAATACCGTGGTCGATCGCATTTCTAATCATGTGCATTAAAGGATCTTTCATTTCCTCTAAAATTCGTTTATCTGCTGTAGTTTCGCCTCCTTCAATCACTAATGCAACTTCTTTACCTTCCCGTTTTGCTAAATCTCGAACAGTTCGAGGAAATAAATTAAAAATAGTAGACAAAGGCAGAAGTCTCAGAGTGCGAATGCCTGATTCTAATGCCTCAGTGATTAATTCGAGTCTGGCAGTATCTTCATAAACTCGGTTTCTCAAGCGGTTGACTAAAGTTCCGAGACGTTCTAAACGTTCTTCTGTACGTTGATAATAATCCTGCAAGTGGCTAAATTTACCGTTGGCTTTAATACCGTTTTCATCTATTTGCATCCGATCAACAGTCAAGCTCGTTACAAAATATTCTCTGCTCCACTCTTCCCACAAAGTTGTAATTTGTTCGATCTCTGCAACTCGGTGTCCTAGCCGAGTTTTTGTGACAGTAAGTTCCCCCGCTTGAGTCATTAAATCGTCTAAATTTTGAGTAGCAACGCGAATGGTTTCAATGCGGTAAGATGAGGTTGATGATGCAGTAACTGCCGACTGCGAAGCCGACGCAGTGGCGGGTCCAGAAGGTGCAAGCAAGTTTTGAGCTTGCAGTAGAAATTCTGGCTTGGATTGTAGGGGTAAAAAAGAGGAATTTTTCTCTAAGTTAACAGCTTCAGAAGTTTCAACATTTGTTTCTAGTTCTTGGGTAGGAGGCTCAGTAAATTGCGGTTCTACCAACGGTTGTTCTGGTACTTGTGAAGATGAGGGATCTACTATTGAGGCAGCAGCCTGTGGCTGTGGCTGACTAGAAGCACCCATCATGCTAGCGAGGATGTAAAAAGTATTAACGCCGGAATCTTCGCCGGTAACGGCTTCGTTAACGAGTTTCCGCATGGCATCTAAACCTTGTGAAAGTCGATCGCTAATATCCGAATTCAGTTGAGTTTCTCCCCGCTTGACAGATCCCAAAATATGCTCCATTTGATGAGCTAAAGATGCTACATTTTTTACGCCTAGCATCCCAGCATCACCTTTAAGAGAATGGGTTTCCCGCAACAATAGTTCTAACTTAGCTAAGTCGCTCGGATGTTGTTCTAAGTACAGCAATCCGTCGTCTAGTTTCTGTAAGTGTTCTTGACTAGCGACTTTAAATACATCTCGAAGTTCTCGATCTTCAATCATCATATATGTTATTGAGTAATAGGTAAGCGAGCATGGCTCATGGGTAATTGGTAATGATAATTATGTTGAATACTCAGTCGATTGCTAATGACTAATGACTAATGACTAAACTACTTTTTTAAGATTAAATGCAGCTTCTGTGAGTTGTTGAGTACCGATTTTAACTTGAGTAATGCCGCTGACTGTTTGAGACGCGGATTCCTTCATAGAAATCATCGCATCACCTACTTGCTGAATCGCGATCGCCTGCTGTTTAACATTAAATGAAATTTGCTGGTTGCTAGCAAACACCAGATTGCAAGCTTCCCTCACACCCGTAAAAGCTTCTGCCGTATCTTGTGCTGTTTTCACCCCTTCTGCAACCGTTTTGCGACTATCTTCAGTTGCTTTCACCGTTGAGTCGATCGCACCCTTAATTTCTGGAATAATAACATTAATCTTTTGTGCTGCTTGTTGGCTTTCATCTGCTAACTTACGAATTTCGCTTGCTACCACCGCAAAACCTTTACCGTACTCACCAGCTCTGACTGCTTCAACAGCGGCGTTGAGAGCCAGCATATTAGTTTGGCTGGCTAAATCGCTAACCAAACTTGCGAGAGTCGATATATTGCCAATCTGACTCGTGCTGTCGTCGAGTCGATGATTTTGCTTAGAAATTGCCACCACAGCTTCTCTAAGATTCAGCATTTGATTGAGAGTTTGATCTACCTTTTTAGTACCTTCTTCGGCTAGATTTAAAGCTTGGCGAGCAGCAACGGCAACAGACTCAGCTTGCTCGGCTGTTTGCTGAGAAGATCTGCCCAAATTTTCTAGAGTTATAGTTGTTTGATTAACCGAGAAAAATTGCCTATCTGCTATTTGCTCTTGCCTGTTCATATTAGATTCTATTTGGAGTGAAAATGACGATATTTGGTAAATCAACACCCGAATGATAGCAACAATTTGTTGCAAATAAAACCATCCCAATCCCAGCACCACAGCCAGGGAAACAATAGCAATGGTTGCTGCGATTTTTTGCAGATAGTCAATAGAAGAAAATAGCAATTTTTTGGGTGAAGTATCCACAATTACTAAAAATTTATTGGTATTTTGTTTGCTGGGAAAAACTGTATTATAGCTAATCACTAGATCCCTATCATCAATATTTCCCTGACCCCCTGAGAGTATTTTAGAAACTGTATCTGCTGAATAATCATTTGTGACATTTTCCTTAGTTTTGAGTTCAAATCCCCATGCTTTTTTAGAATTGGGATGAGCCAGATAATACCCATCTTGATTTAAGATAAAAGATTGGTCTGATAGTTCTGGATTGAAATTTTTAACCATATCGATCAGAGTGCTACCCAGAGCATTACTAATGACAAAGCCTTGTCTTTCTCCTTTGGGATCAAAAATTGGAGTTGCGTAGCGAATTGTTGGCTTGTAAGGAACTTCTATTTTCCCCCTTTCCTTATTCAGATTTAAGGAAGACACATAGACTTCTCCTGGTTTTAGCTTCATTGTTTCTGAAAAGTAATCTGTGTCTGCTTTATTTTGTAGTTGAGAATCTGGAATAACTTTGATATTTGTGCCGTCAGAATCTACGCGCACGATCTCCTTACCGCTGTTATTTATGTAACGCAATTGCATATAATATGGCTTGGCTTCCATCATGGATAAAAATGTGAGTTGCATGCGATAAACCCAATCTTTATAAGTTGAATTAGTTTGTTTGTCTAATCCATTTCCTTCTCTAGCTCTAATCAGTCCCTGAACTGGGGGAGTTTTGCGGAGAAACAAAATATCTGCTCTCAGATTTTCAAACTTGTTAATCATTTGATTTGCGGTGGAATTAACACTGTCACTAAGGGTTATTAATGCTAAATTATGCAGTGCTTCTGTTGAAGAAGAAATTCCATACCAACCAACAATAGATACTGGAATTAAGGTACTTAAAATTAGGAGCAGCAACAGTCGATGCTGCATTTTTTGGAAAAAATTGTTAATCATTAGTTACTGGGAATCGGTTACTGATAACTTGTACGCTTGCATAGTCTAAGTATAGGGAACTGGAAAATTGTATGATCGGGTAGCCGAAGTATTGGGAATTGGGAAGTGGTAGTAAAGAAAAAATAACAACTCCCTCATAATCGCTCACAACTCACTACACTGCTGATTTGATATTAGGTTTTTATTTGCATTTGCCCATAAACAAGTTATTACTCCCGTTAATATCGCTGGAATTGTAGCGAGGCCGATCGCCAAAGCAATTGCTTTAATTCTTAAGGATATATTTAGTGTTTTTGGGAAACTACTCATAATTCATCGCTCTCCTACAAAACTGCTTTCAAATCTAAGGCTGCTTCATTCAATTTTTGAGTACCGACTTTAGTTTGACTGATACCGCAAGCGGTTTGGGCTGCGGCTTGATTGAGAGAGTTCATAGCTTGCACTACCTGTTCGATCGCGATCGATTGCTGTTTGGCATTCAGCGAAATTTGCTGAGAGCTCAAAACCACATTGTTAATGGCATTGGCAACTCCTGCAAATGCCGCTGCGGTTTCTGAGGCAATATTCACGCCCGATTCGACTGTTTTAGTTCCTTCGTCTGTCACCATTACCGTTGAGTTAATCGCTTTTTGAATATCAGCAACTAATAGATTAATTTGCGCTCCTGATTTTTTACTGCGATCGGCAAGTTTGCGAATTTCGGACGCCACCACGCCAAACCCCTTGCCGTGTTCTCCCGCCCGCACTGCTTCAACAGCAGCGTTGAGTGCTAACATATTAGTCTGATTAGCCAAATCGCTAACTACACTTGAGATATTACCAATGTGATCTGTTTGTTCGCTCAACTCTATAATTTGTCCTTGGATATCCTGAACTTTAGTTTTTAGAGTTGCCATTGCTTCTAAAGTTTGTTCTACAGCTTTTGTGCCACCTCCCGCTAAATTCAAAGCTTGCATTGCTTGAACCACGGCTGTTTCTATCTGCTGTGATGTCGCCCTGGAAGAGGCTCCCAATTCATCCATTGTAGTAGTAGTTTGATTTACGGAAGCTGCTTGCTGACTTGCCATGCGTTCCTGTTCTTCCACGGTGGCTGCAATCTCAGTGGAAGAAGCGGCGATCGAGCTAATTGCGCGATCGATAGTTTGGGCAATTCCTGATGAAATCAGCCAAGCTATAACCGCACCTAACACCAATAAAGACACAGAACCAAATACCAATGCCGATATCAAGAAAACCAAAGATTGCTTCGTTTTTTCTGTAGCTTGCTTAATCGCTTTTACTTCTACTTCGCGAAATTGCTTATTTAGTGCGACAAATTCCTCCACAAATTTTGTCTGTTTGCCTGTGTTAAATATAGCCAATGCTTCGGCTCTCTTATTTTGTTGTAATAAAACAACTATTTGGTTAGAACCATCATAATATTCTTTGCAAAGCTCTAACATCGTGTCTAAACGAATTCTCTGTTCAGGATTTTCGATTTTCAACTCCGCACTCTTAGCCGACTGATTAGCTAATTCTCCACCTGTTTGAAAATCCTTTAAAAATTGCGGATTTTTATTAATTAAATACCCGCGCATTCCCCGTACCATTTGTTCAGCACCTGCCGACATATCATTTGTGTATCTGATCACATTTTCGATCCTTTCTACTTCTTGAAAATTATTTAATACCTGATTAGTAGTGGTATAAACTAGCACAGGAAAACCCAAGTATATAGTTGCTGGCGCTACATAGGCCAGCAGCATTCTATTTCTAATATTTAATTTTATTAACTTAGAAAACATATTTTTCTCCTTAATTTAAGCACGTGCATACACGAATTAGATTGCTTAGTCAAATCTCGCTTGAAAAGCGGATTTGGTATAACTCAATACCCTTGGGTTAAAACTATTTATTCCTCAGATATCCCCCTCGCATCCCCCGCATCGTTGCGAGGACTTTGAGTAAGTTCTTGTCCCCCCATTGAGAAGGGGGGCTAGGGGGGAGCGAGCTTAACCCAAGCGTATTGTGATATAACTAACTTCTTTAGTCCTGGACGCATTTCAAGATAATTCTCTCATGCTAAGTCCCAATCCTTATCAGTCCTGATCTCTGTGTTGGATCGGGATTGCGAAGGAAATGAAGTATCAAGCCAGATGCTTCACTTGACTCATGACACATATGCTTTGCGTAAGTCCTGTTCTTGATTTGATTCAAACCTCTTCATCAACAACTAATCCTCCTTTTGTCAGAAGTTTTTGCAAGTTCAGAATAGCCATCATTTTTTCCCCGTAAATAGCTGTGCCCCGTAGATATTCGCGGTTGGCAGAATGCAGTGCTGCCGGAACAGCCGCAATTTCCGACACATTTAAGTATATAATATCTAATATTTCGTCAACAACTATACCAGCGACCAAATCCGCCACTTCAACAACGATCGCCTTAGAGAGATAATTTGCAGTCTCCGACATATTTAAAGACATATTTAAAACACTGCGAATATCAATTAGCGTCACAATTTCTCCCCGTAAGTTTATATTTCCCACTATGCGATCGGGAGTGCAAGGAACCGGAGTTACTTGGTTGATATCAGTAAATTCGCGGACTAGATCTAAATGAATACCAAAGTATTCGCTATTCAAAACAAACACCGCCAGGGACATATTAATTGCAGCATCATTTTCCCCCTCGCTTCGCCGTCTCAAATGATTAGCGCGCGATTGAAAAATTGCTTTTTCTTCCGGGGTAGCCTGCGGGCAAAAAACGTGACGCTTGCTCAAAATTTTAGGAGTTTTACCTAACAATTTTGCACTTATTGGCCCGTGTAAATTTTCCGTCTCTGCCTCACCTGCTGCTGTTTCACTACCTGCATTGCTTGGAGAAACAGGCCAGCTTTCCTCTGACTTTTCGGGAGAATATCGAATTAAGTGATCGAGATTCAGCAGCATGATAATATCGGTTTCGCTGCGGGCAAGTCCAGCTACAAAATAATGAGAGGCTTCTGAATTCTCTCGTCCGTAAGATAGCTGCGGAGTGATGGTATCTTCTGAGAGTTCCTTAACTTCGCGAACTTGATTGACAATTATACCGATTTTCGATTCTTGCCACTCTATGACGATCGTACTATCTGTCACAGAATACTCCTGCCAAGCGTATCCAAAACGCAGATTCAAATCCATCACGGGCAGAATTTCGCCCCGAAGGTCGATCGCCCCAACAATATCTTGAGGTGCTTCTGCAATTGCTGTCAACTCCGGCAGAAAGAAAATTTCCCGAACGTAGCAGGCTTCTATACCGCAGAGAAAACCGTTCTGTTCAAAGATAAGATACGGTTTAGTTTCCATATTTTAGTGTACAGTTTCTTTACTGTATAATTTTAACAATTTTTTTTTAACATTCATCAGCACTTGACTAGCTGTCATTTTCCCCTGTGAATCTATGGGAGTGTTTGGCGGTAGTGCTTTCAAAATTTCACAAGATGAATTGTACATTTTAAGCGCTCTTTTTACTTGACCTTCTTTATTGTATATATTCCCTAGTTCTATATAAGCTGAAACAAAAGATGGACACATATAAATAGTCCTCTTTAATAAATTCTTTGCTGTTTCCAATTGCCCCTGTTCTTCAGCAATTTGAGCTTGTAAATAATCAGTATATACTGATCCAGGCTCTACTTTTCTAGCTCGATTACAGTATTCTATTGCCTGAGAATAATTGCCGGCATTTGCCTGAACTTGAGCGATTAAAAAATAAGCATCAAAATTAGGCCCCTGCAAGTCTATTGCCTCTTGTGCCTTGTTGATTGCCTCAGCATAATCTTTATTTTTAAAGGATTTTTTAGCCTCTAAAATTAGCATTTGAGGCGTTTTATTTTGAGTATTTTCTGCTAGTATTTTTTCTGTAAATGACACGGTATTGTTCGGCAAGGCGCCCTCCAGATAGCGAGAGGGCAGCATATTCCCCAGCGGATTACTTATTTTTAATACCGGAGGCATCTCTATCTCTGGAAAATTGCTGTTAGTAGTAAAACGAGGTGGCATAGTTTCCCCTGTTAGCAACTCACCACTATCATCGCCCATAGTATCTGCTTTCGGGAATTCCCGAAATGCCGAGTTGGCTTCCCCTACCGTCGCAACCCTAGACTCTATTTGACAGCCTTCCTCCGGTACTGCATCCCGACGCTGATACACCACCGACTCCGGGAAAATCTTGGCTTCAAACTCGTTCATAATTTGACCGTAAACTTCAGCGTGACCGGTCATTAAATATCCTCCAGGTCTCAGGGTATTGGAAAATTTTTTCAGTACCAGTGAAATATACTTATGTTCAAAATACACAAAAACGTTTCTACACAAAATTAAGTCTATGTTATAAAGATTTTGGTAAATATTAGGAAAGTCATCTGTGATTAAATTTACACAACTAAAGTTGACACTTTCGCGCAACTCTAGATTAATTTCCCAATCATTTTGCCTCTGATGAAAATACTGCTTTTGTATCTCCGGGTCAACCAATCGAAACGACCAATGACTGTAAACTCCCTGGGGTGCTTTTTTGATTACTTTTTCATTGATGTCTGTACCTAAAATCAATATTTTCCATTGTTCCCAATCGGGAATCAATTGTTTTAAAACAATAGCTAAAGAATAAGGTTCTTCACCGGTGGAGCAGCCCGCACTCCATATTCGCAGTGTCGGCTGCATTCCCAATGTCTTGTGCAAGTTTCTTTTCTGCTCTATCAATTCAGGAAAAATTACTTTTTTTAAGAGAGCAAACTGTCCTTTGTCTCGCATAAAATAACTTTCAGTTGTTGTTAATAGCAATACTAATTTTGCCCATTCATTTTTACTTTCAAAAGTTTTGGCGGTTAAAAGTTTATAATATTTTTCGGGTTCTGCAATTTTTTTTTCTCTCATCCGAGTCAGGATTTTATGAGACAAGCCCGCTCGATCTTGGGACCTGATTCGCACACCAATCTCAGTAGTAATTAAGTTGATAAATAGCTGAAGTATGGAATCATTCATGTCAACTCAGGTAGATTTATTTAATAATTTGGGAAGTGGCAAATTTTACTGATCTGGTGCTGAGTTTGTGCTGAGCATGGCTGCTAGCCTGCGGCTCATCCGTTCGCAAAGCCGAAGGGAGTCGAAGGGAAGTGCGTAGCCGAACTATTAGGAATTGGGGAACTTGTAAACTCGTGTATTCCAAATATGGGGAATTAGGAATTATAAATTGGGAATTATAAATTAGGAATTTAGCCGATCGCATTAACAAGAACATTGTTACACCACATCATATCAGAAAGTGGGCAGATACTTAAAGGAAAAAGGCAAAAGGTAAAAGACAGAAGCCAGGAAAAAATTACCCCTTCTGCCTTCTACCTTCTGCCTTCAAAGGCACTACTGTCCAACTTTAAGCTGGATATATCCGCAGGCGGCGATTAGGTTCTTCCCCAAAACTGTGGGATTTCAGGTGATAGTGTTCCACAAGTTCGTGCTGCATTTTGCGGACGTTGGGAGAACGGGGCAGGAGTTCCACCGGCTGTCCCTTCGGAATGACAATTTGCTCGACTGCTAAGCGCGTTTCTTCGAGAGCTTCGAGC
Source organism: Microcoleus sp. N9_B4 (assembly GCF_036701635.1). NCBI lineage: Bacteria > Bacillati > Cyanobacteriota > Cyanophyceae > Oscillatoriales > Microcoleaceae > Microcoleus > Microcoleus sp. N9_B4. Next base: position 17,439 of record NZ_JAUBRC010000012.1, read on the forward strand.
TCGTCAGAAGAACCGCTGCGGGCGAATAAGGCGAGGTCTGCCACTTCCGGGGTGCCGGGGTCATCCATGTCCAACAGGCGCCGCAAAGCTCTGGCTACGTGGGGAATAGTGGCGGCCTTAATTGTGTGCACTGGAACTTGGCGAGTTTTGGCCAAGTGCCTCAATTTCGACTGGTTCCGAACGTTCGATCGCAAAGCCAAAACCACGTCAGCACTTTCAATATCCTTCGTCAGCAGCACCGGCAGGTTCAGCGTCGAAATCACCTGTTCGAGCTGGTGGCGAGGTATGCCGTAAGGATAAACGTGGAGGGGCAAATCTTCGCCGTTAGGGCCGACATTATGGGAATAGCGTCCGGGGGTGGGTACTGGCTCGACGGACAGGGATTCTTCGAGCAGTTGCTCGAAATACCGAGTCTCAGAAACCGGCGCGCTTTTAGCAGCGAAGTTCTCGCTGGGAGCGGGCATCGGCACCATTTTGCCAGCACTCCGCCACCCAGAGATCGGTGTGACGGGCCGGATTGCTGATACAGCAGCCGTGCTGCTGGAAGCTGCCATCCCCGGAAACCGAGCGGGGGGAGCGGCTGACTCGCGCTCGATAATTACTTCTCCTGTCTCGCTGACGCTTCTGATTTGCTGGCTCGGTTCGCGTCCCCGCAGCAGAGTGTCGATCGAATCTGCAACTCGCTCATGGATTACCCAGCGCTGGCGTTCCAGCATTTCGATGGCAATTTCAAAAGTTGGCGGTGCTTTGCGCTCCAAAACCGTCTTTTGAGAACCGCGCCGTCTTGCTTCGTCATCTCCCAGCGTCACCGCTTGGATGCCCCCAATTAAATCTGCCAGAGTCGGGTTTTTCATCAAGTTTTCGATCCGGTTCCCGTGGGCGGTACCTACCAACTGCACGCCCCTTTCGGCGATCGTCCGAGCCGCCAAAGCTTCGAGTTCCGTGCCGATTTCGTCAATCACGATCACTTGCGGCATATGGTTTTCCACTGCTTCGATCATGACTTGGTGCTGGAGTTCGGGACGGGAAACTTGCATTCTGCGAGCTCTGCCGATCGCTGGGTGGGGAATATCTCCATCTCCGGCAATTTCGTTGGAGGTGTCGATGATTACCACCCGTTTTTCCAAGTCATCGGCGAGCACGCGGGCAATTTCCCGCAGGGCCGTGGTTTTGCCAACTCCGGGGCGGCCGAGCATCAAAATTGACTGACCGGTTTCCACTAAATCGCGGATAATGCCGATCGTCCCGAACACAGCGCGGCCCACCCTCAAAGTCAAGCCGATAATCTCGCCGCTGCGGTTGCGAAGGGCGCTAATTCGGTGCAGGGTTTGCTCGATACCGGCTCGGTTGTCGCCGCCGAAGTGGCCGACTCGCTCGATGCAATAGTTGAGGTCTGCCTTGGAAACTGGCGTTTGAGAAAGAGGTTCGGCCAAGGATGGAAAACGAGCTTCTGGTTGGCGGCCCAAATCCATGACAATCTCAATGAGATTGTTGCGCTGCGGGTGCTGCTCTAAGGGCTGCCGGATCTCATCTGGCACGATGTCTAATAATCTGTTGAGGTCGTCTGTAATCTGCATTCGCCTCGATGTGTTCGGTGACGTTTTCAACTTTTTAGTCATTAGTCATTAGTCATTAGTCATTAGTCATTAGTCATTAGTCATTAGTCATTAGTACCAATGCCCAATGCCCAATGCCCAATGCCCAATTACCAATGCCCAATTCCCAATGCCCAATTCCCAATGACTAAAATTCTTTGAGCTGGGAAACTAGAGAACAAGCTAAACTCACGGCCTGTGAGAGAAGTTCTGGGACGGCTTCGAGCTGAGGTAGCCGAGATGTTTGAACTCCGGCTCCTGGCCGCGCGACTGCCACCGGAACGGCATAGGCTCGATCGGTCTGCATTGTTTCTAACTGTTCTAAAATTGGCGATAGCAAAACCCTGGCATAGCTGCCGTAAGCTACACCTGCAATGTATTGGACAGGGGGAGCTGACAAATTTTTCCCGGCATCCTTCATCAGTCCCTCGGCTCTCAACTTGCTGACAGTGTGAGCATTAGTGCCGCCTGCAAGTTGCACGTATCCCGGCAACTGGGCAGCCAAAACTTTTTGACCGAGTTTGACCGCGGCTCTAGTAGTTCCTGTTCCGATATCTCCGCTCATTGGCCTACCGTCTGTTTGCCAAATTAGGGGACAAGGAAGGGGGGAAATTATTTGATAGAGTGTCCGCAAATAATCAATCAAACCGTCTCCATCGGGGCAACTAATTGCTATTACCTTGAGTTGAGCGACCCAAGGAGCTATGCTCGACCAAAGTCGCGCAAAATCTGCCTCTCTGCCTACTTGCGTGTGGATTTCTAGGGCGTCCGCACCGGATTGCAAGATTAAAGGTGCGATCGCGGCGGGAGCAGACACGTAAGAACGAGTATAAATTAGTTGGCTCGGACAAATCGGCAGACAGCGACCGCAGCCATAGCATTGCTGGTCTATCACCCCGGAAAAACCACTGCCAGCACTCTGAAAAACTATTGCTTCGGCTGGACATATTTTTTCGCACGGCCGCCAGCAGTCCGCCGGACAATCGGCTGGGTTGAATTCGGCTTTGCGAAAATGCGGGTCTTCCCCATCGTTTAAACTCACCATCAGCAACGGCAACCCTTTGCCGCCAAACCTGCGGTTTTGAGTTCTTGCCTGTAAGTCGCTGGCCACTTGTAGGGCTTCTTTCGCTGCGGCGACGGCGGCGGGATCTGCCGCGACATCGATACAGTCAGCGCCTGCTAGGGTGTAAGCCAAGGTGAGATTCCGTACAGCAGGCAGGTGTTGAAAGCTCGCCCCACAGATCAGCTTGAACCAATGGCCATCTTTTAATGAGTTTAGGGGATGATAATGTTCTGTCACCCTTATATGCTAATCCTTTCAGCTAAAAATTACTATGTGGAAATTTCTACTTAATTTTAAAATTTAAGCGGGTACAAGCTGGAAACGCTACTGATAGCAGTAGCTGTTGCGCTGTTGGCTCTATATGTAGAGTTCTGCCTTAATTTTTTTTCCTAAATTTGATTTTTTTGAGAGCGACTGCTGAGGGAGGATTTGGAGATGGGGCGATCGGCTTTAGTTACAGACAGACTCTCTATGGTATCATAGTTGGGTGGATTTGGCAAGGAAAAAGTAGGCGAGAGATTTTTTTTTGAAGTGGTCGTGCAGTGGCAGTTGCCATAAAGTTCGATCGAGCTTTGAAACCAATTGACCAACCGCAGATGAACATTCTCCTCCTTGACTAGAAGCTACATTCATCTGCGTTAATCAGCGATTCAACGAGCTATACTACTTGCTCAGCCGCGTGTAAACCGTAGCCAAAGCATGGCTATCTCCCACATTTCCCGGAAACAAAACAACTGGCAAATTGGGAAACAGAGGATGATCTGCATCGGTTTTCACCACCGAACAACCTGCGATAATTTGACCGATTTGCCTGACACTTTTTAGCGACAAACCTGTACTCAAAACATCATTAGAAGTAATGCCGCCCTTGCTAATCAAAAACCCGATATCGGCAGGCAGTCCCCGCACGATATCCATCAGTAAAGCAGAAACCGCCTCTCCAAATTTTAACCTAATTTCTGCATTGTCAAATTCGAGTTCCTTGCGGCTGGTATAAATTACAGGCGTTTTACCATCGGCATGAGAAGTGCGGACTTTTCCGAGAATTTCATCGAGCATTTGGGTGCGATACTCTGGTGAATCTTCTAACAAATGAGATACATCTATTTCAATGCTAACTATATTGGGTTCTTTTAACAAGCGCTCCAATTGTTCAGTAGTTTTCTTAACGTGGGAACCAACTATTACTGCACCCGGTTTGCCATCCCTCACATATTTTGCCATTTCGTCGGCTGCTACTGGCTGCGGGCCGAGGTCAGCTAAGGATGTTAAAATACTCGCCCCGCTGCGGAATAAAAACTTTTTGCCTTGACTGGCGGCAGCGAGAACGTGTTTGGCAAATGTGTCTAAATCGCCTTGGCTTTCGCCGTCAACAACTGCACATTGGTTGTCTTTCATCTCCATCAGTCGATCTAAACTTCCGTAGCGGATGTCTGCGAGTAAAATGCGATCGACTGCATCAGCTTTTATGCGACCTTTGGTTTTTTCTTCTACATAGTCTGGCAGATAACTGTGACTGTAGCCGAAGACTGAATCTTTGGCAAATTCGGTTTGGTGAACAGGCGTTGCGACGCTGTTAACCATTAGGTAATGCACGCTGTGGCGGGTAATTCTGCCTCCTTCAAAAAAGGCGGGAATTAGAAAATGGGCGTCGAAGGGGCCAAGTTCTTCGGCGATCGCGTCGGTTTCGATGGGATAGTGACCGCGCAGGGTAGAATCGGAACGGCTAACTATTAGGAAGTCTTCGATTTTTTCACTGGCGATCGCCCTTTTGAGATTTTGGCACACTTCGCGGGTGACGGAGGCTGCTTTTTCGGGAGTTAGCGATCGAGTATTTGTCAGTATGAAGAAAATCGGGCACTTGTCCCGCAGCCCCAAACGCAGGGTGTCTTCGTCCCAACGTGTCAGCAGCAAGCAACTGTGCACGGTTTGAGAACCAGTCGGATCGTCATCGAGAACTATAATCTTGGGTTTGGCAGAAGACATACTGATATCAAATCCGTTAGCATCGGAATAGTAAATTCGAGTTCACTGTTCACTGTTCACTGTTCACTGTTCACGGCGTCAACAGTCAACCGTCAACAGTCAACCGTCAACAGTCAACATCATTCCGGTGTAACCGGAAATGATATGACCTGGTTGTTAACGTCACCTTTCCAAGATATCCTTACCTGTTACGTAACAGGTAAAAATTTACAATAATTATGATATTTTTTCAACAATTCTCCTAATTCATAATTTTAAAAATGTCTTTGAGTTCGAGTAGAACAGGCATCCTGCCTGTTGCGGTTCAGTAAGCTGTATATTGCTAATGGGTAGGAGGCGCACGCAGCCGTGTACGCTACTAACTTTTGCCATTCTTTTAATTAGCAGCATTTCGATCTTGCAACTTTTTCATTTCTGCTTGAACTCCCACGGCTATCTGCAAAGCTTCGTTGAGTAATCGTCCTTGTTCGCTGGCTCGATCGCTAATTTGCAGGGCATTCAAATTTCTCAAATTATTGGCAAACAATTCGGAGTTAGTAGCGACAAATTTTTTGTTTTCCCTAAGAATTCTTTCAGTTTTTAATGCTCGAACTAAATCGTCTCTGATTAGCTGCAAAGCTTGAATTACTTTGGCGCGATCGCCGATTTTGACTTCCGCATTGCCAGCATCTTCTATCTGATCATTAATTGCGATCGCTTCGATTATACCATTATAGCGATCCACATCATCAAAAAGATTGATTAAATGTTGGTTTTGCCGACTGCATCGAATTTTCCACGCATCCTCAAAGATTAAACCAACTATCGCGGCGAAGTGAAGGGCGAACCACCACACATACGCCCTAGGAAATATCGCAACCAGCAGCCAACAACTGATTAGAACCAAAACAATTAAACCGACAGTTTTCAAAGCTTCGCGGGCAAACTTAGTCGCTGTCGGCGGCCGGTATACGCGATCGGGCCCGGCGCCTGTGAGGTGCTTGAGCTCACCGACAGTAATTTCTAATCCCTGAATGTCAGCTCGCATAAATCTTTACAAATATATGTTAATTATAAAGTTTTGTAGTAGAACAAGGGGCTCGTCTACAATAAACCTAACACTTTTTTCACCCAAAACTGCACTATGTCCGCACGTCCTATATACCTCGACAACCACGCCACAACCCCGGTAGATCCACGGGTACTTGAGGCGATGCTGCCGTATTTCACCGAACAATTCGGCAACGCAGCCAGTATCAACCACGTCTACGGCTGGGAAGCAGAAGCAGCGGTAAAACAGTCACGACAAATCATAGCAGAAGCGATCAATGCTTCTCCCGAAGAAATTGTTTTTACCAGCGGCGCAAGCGAAGCAAATAACTTAGCGATCAAAGGCATCGCCGAAGCTTATTTCAGTAAAGGAAAGCACATTATCACAGTAAAAACCGAACACAATGCAATTCTAGACCCCTGTACCTATTTGCAAAAATTGGGGTTTGACATTACTGTTTTACCAGTGAAAAGCGACGGATTGATTGATATAGGCGATTTGATCAAAGCGATTCGGGCAGAGACAATTTTAGTTTCAGTGATGACGGCTAACAACGAGATTGGCGTCATCCAGCCGATCGCAGAAATTGCAGCAATTTGTCGCGGAAATGACATTCTTTTTCACACAGATGCCGCACAGGCCATCGGCAAAATTCCCCTCGACGTAGAGGAGATGAATATCGATCTAATGTCCTTGACAGCCCACAAAATCTACGGGCCAAAAGGCATCGGTGCTCTCTACGTGCGCCGCAACAAACCGAGAGTGCAACTAGCGCCACAAATGCACGGAGGAGGGCACGAACGGGGAATGCGATCGGGAACTCTCTACCCACCGCAAATAGTTGGGTTTGCCAAAGCAGTAGAATTGGCAATTGCAGAAATGCAGTCGGAAACAGAACGAGTGGTTAATTTGCGGCAGCGTTTGTGGGAAAACTTGAGTGAATTGGGCGATGTTTTTCTCAACGGTCACGCGACTAAGAGATTGCCGGGGAATCTCAATATTAGTGTAGCCGGGGTTGACGGTCAAGCGTTGATGTTGGGTTTGCAACCGGCGGCGGCAGTTTCTTCGGGATCTGCTTGCACTTCGGCGAAAATATCTCCATCTCATGTTTTAGCAGCGATCGGGCGATCGGACAAATTAGCTTATGCTTCAATTCGGTTTGGTATTGGCCGGTTCAATACCGAAGCAGAAATAGATGCAGTTTCCCAACACGCGATCGCAACTATTACATCTCTCCGACAAGCTCAAAAAGTGATGAGTTAGACAGTATCGGTGTCAAATTAAGCCTAAAACCCAGTGTCTCTCTCATTTTTATCAAAGTCTCGATCCCCCTAAATCCCCCTTAATAAGGGGAGTAGGGGTTGACTATGAACATACTCTTGTCCACCCCTTATTAAGGGGGGCTAGGGGGGATCTGGAAGATGAAAAAAAGTCATTTAGTTACTTAGAACCAAATACCTCGCGCACCCGATAAATCGGTTTTCCCTGCGACTCGTGATAAGTCCGCATCATCACTTCCGCCAACAAACCAAAACAAAATAACTGCACGCCAGTTAACAGCAAAACCACAGCCAAAATCAGCAAAGGACGATTGCCAATACTTTGACCAAAAGCAAATTTTAAGACTGTCAAATAAATCCCTAAAACCGTTCCCAACGTCATAGAACTCAGTCCCAAAAGTCCAAAAACGTGCATCGGTCGAGTCAGGAACTTTTTCATAAAAGAAATAGTTAACAAATCCATCAACACCCGAAAAGTCCGCCAAATCCCGTACTTACTTTGACCGAAACGGCGGGCGTGATGCCGCACCGGCATTTCTGTAATTCTCGCCCCTTCAATAAAAGCCAACGCCGGCAAAAAGCGGTGCAACTCCCCGTAGAGATTCAAGTCTGCTACCAACTCGGATTTATAAGCTTTCAAAGAACAGCCGTAGTCGTGCAAAGTCACGCCTGTAACGCGACCGATCAGCCAGTTCGCAATTTTAGAAGGAATCAACCGGCTGATAGTATTATCTTGCCGATTTTTCCGCCAGCCGCTAACTAAATCGTAGCCTTCATTTAACTTTGCCAACAATAGCGGAATATCAGCCGGGTCATTTTGCAAATCGCCGTCTAGGGTAACAATAGCACGACCGCGAGCGCGATCGAAACCTGCCGACATGGCAGCAGTTTGCCCGTAATTGCGGCGCAAAATTACAGCACAAAGGTCATCGCGACTGCTGGCTAACTCCTGGAGAAGTTCAGCAGAACCGTCCTTAGAACCGTCATCTACACAAATAATTTGATAGCTGAGTCCAGATGGTTGGATAGAAGAAGCGATCGCCTCAATCAAATGAGGCAAACTTTCCACCTCATTATACACCGGCACCACCACCGAAACATCGAGAACAACCTCAGCCTCAGCTTGCTGTCTCGCCAATTTTTCCAAAAATAATGCAGCGTCCATTTTTTTATTCGATAATATCAACAGTCAACCGTCAACAGTCAACCGTCAACAACTAACTAGGTTGATAACTTGCCACAACTTTACCATATCCCCGCAATTGCTGGTAATAAGCTTGACTGACTTCATCGCCATCCTCCGACAAAACATCGATACCGATACCGTTGCGACCTTGTGCTTGTCCAGAACTGTGAATGTAGCGATTATCTCCGAGATACAATCCTACATGAGTGGCTTTTTCTGGCGTACCAAAAAATACTAAATCCCCCGGTTCTAAATCACTGATACTAATAGGTTTAGTAAAAGCTTCCTGCTGATAAGCATCCCTCGGCAACCAGATGCCCGCAGCCACAAACGCCGCTTGCATCAAGCCAGAACAATCATAATTTGGCCCGACTGTACCGCCCCAAAGATAATAATTGGATTGGTTCATAGCCTCGCGAGCGAAAGTAATTACAATTGGTAATTTTTCCTTGATTTCCGCCTCAGAAACCACCAGAGGATGATACACTGTTTCTGTCGGAGCGAGCAACTCAACATCTCGAATATCCAGCCATCCCGGATAATCATCTTCGCACAGCCGCACCATCACAGCCGTTGTATCCCCCCCCTGAACAACCGAGTCTATGCCATTTCTCCCCCCCTTTATAAGGGGGGGCTGGGGGGGGTCAACGACGCGCAAATGTCGCCCCAGCGCTGCTTGAGTTGCCAATTGATCGCACTTTGGGGAATCGTAAATATTTATGTGCGATCGGGCTCGGTACTCCACAACATCAGATAATTGATAATTGGCCATTGCTAATTGCTCATTGTGTGCTGTTAATTGTTCGCATTTATTGTTCGCATTTAACGATAGATTGCCATTAGCTGCTAGCCGTTAACCGTTAACCGTCAGCCATTAACCATGACATTTTTTCACAAAGACGAACAATTAGAAACCCTCGGCAGTAGCATTATAGACTCCGCATTGTCAGAATTTACAGGATTAAGTGGCGATCGTATAGCCATTACCTGGATAGTCTACGATCCGCCGGTGCGAGTCAACACAGGCGGCGCCCTGAGCCCAGAAGAATTTTGGAAATATCAACCGCGAGGTTTTAGCGCCAGAAGTTCCGAACGAATTTATCCCGCCAGCATCGTCAAATTATTCTACCTCGTTGCCATCTGGGAATGGGCGCAAAAAGGCATGATTCAAACATCGCCAGAATTAGAACGCGCCGTCCGAGATATGATAGTTGATTCCAGCAACGATGCCACCAGTTTAGTAGTAGACGCCCTCACCGGCACCACCAGCGGCCCAGAATTATCACCCGCCCCCTTTGAAAGTTGGAAACAGCAGCGAAACATCGTCAACCGTTACTTTCAATCATTGGATTGGCCGGAATTACAAAATATTAACGTCAATCAAAAAACCTGGTGTGACGGCCCCTACGGTCGCGAGCGAGCAGTTTTGGGAGAATTAATGGAAAATAGAAATATGCTGACTACAAATGCAGCGGCGCGTTTGCTGCACAGTATAATCGGCGGCGTAGCTGTTTCGGCGCAAGCATCGCAAGAAATGATGGGTTTAATGAAACGCAGTTTAGACCCAGCAGAATTAGAGGCAGATCCCGAAAATCAAGTTACAGGTTTTTTAGGTGGCGGATTGCCAGAATCAGCAAAATTATGGTCAAAAGCGGGACTGACAAGTCAAGTGCGTCACGATGCTGCTTATATTGAAATAGCGGGTTTGCGGCCGTATTTGTTAGTTGTATTTACCGAGGGGAAAGAGAATAGCAAGAATGAAGAGATTTTGCCATTTATATCGCGGCAATTTGTCGAAGCGATGAAGACATTGAATTAGATTTAGTAGTTGATTATTGCGGCTAGACTAGAATTGAACTGCAAAAATAATTGGGACGGGCTAGAAGCCCATCCCACAAAATTCTCTTGTGGGATGGGCTTCTAGCCCGTCCAAAAATTTGATTAAAAGGAACTTTTTCCTAGAAGCTCTAAAACGGAGAGGGAGGGATTTGAACCCTCGAAGGATGTTAACACCCTTAACAGATTAGCAATCTGCCGCTTTCGACCACTCAGCCACCTCTCCAAGATGACAGTAACTAACTATAGCACACACATCTTATTCTTGCCAACCCCTAATTCAAAAATTCCTCAATCCCTTACTCTGTATACTTTTCGCGACCTCAACCTCCAGCCTCTTCCCCAAAGCCCCTAGCCTTCAAGTGCTTTTCCCAACTAAAATTAGAACTCAAAAAGAACCTCTTAGTATACAAATAGCCCAAGCGGTACAGGTGAGCCTTGCGATCGCCATCGAGATTAAAGTCCGTCGTCGTCACCCCAGCTTCAGTCACATCAATATTAATCACCCTGCCCTTATCCATTTCCCGCTGGTGATAGCGGTCTCTTGCTTTCATCATCGTTCGGAACATCGCCGCCAGCATCGACAGCGGAGTATCAATCTTAACTTTACTCTCAATTCCAGTATCGACTAATCGAAACCCAAAGGTAAACCAGCGCGGCATAGCAGGAGTTGAACCGACGGATTGCTTGTCATAAATCCACAGGGGGAAATTGCTCAAAATTCCGCCATCAACAATTAAGTCATCGCCGAGTTTTCCCGGTTCAAAAAATAAGGGAATACTCATCGACAACCGAACGGCTTCAGCAACGCTAAAATCTTCAGCGCTTTTGAGTCGCAACTGCTCATACAAAGTATCGGAATCCGTCGATTCGCGCCGATGTAAGTCGTCGGGCAGCACCAACATTTCACCGCGACTGAGGTTGGATATTACTACTTTTAATTCCCGGTCTTTTACGATTTGTTTGACATCGGCAAAAGTGTGCAAGTTACCTCGACCGAGCATTGCTTCCAGCCACTGCCGGAATGGCTGCGCCGAATATTCTCCCATCTGACGGCTAATTGTTAGGAAAAGCAGCGTCCAAGCAGGAGATTGCAAGTCGTCGGCGGGGTCGCCGTTTAAAATTAGAGGACTGTTTTTTTGAGTTAAAAATATGCTGTAATCGAGCTGTCCTAAAATTTCCTCTAAATCATCAATTGACAAGTCGGTTGCTAATACTGCTGCCGTAATTGCACCGGCCGAAGTGCCGGCCAATTTTCGCCAGTTAATGCCCAAATCGCTACAGCACCTGAGCGCTCCTAAAAACGCAACTCCGCGCACGCCACCGCCTTCAAAAACCCCATCGGCATAGATTTGACCGTTTTCGTCGGGAGGCGGAAATTTGCTGAGAATTGTTTGTTTTTCGGTGGCGGTGATTCTGACACCTGATTCTTGCAAAATTTGCTGCGGATACCACTTGCTCATGGGAAATACCTCGGATCAATTTTGGGTTTTAGATTTTAGATAGATATCTATTGTTCTTGATTTTTGTCGCCATCCATTGCCTCTTTGACGTATTGTTGAACTTGCGATCGCACTTGTTCGTAGGCCACCGACGCGCACCAAGGTCGGAGAGATAAAATAGTTGTATCGGGAGTAATCTCGGCTACCAAACAAGTTGGGGGCGGATTCTCCAACACCAGCGGGTGAGAGTGGGCAATTTCTAATAACTCAGCTACAGTTGGACGAATTGGCCGATCGCCAATATCAATCTTCAAGTCTACTCGCCTCGTTCCCATTGCCGTTGTATTTTTCAGTGTACCGTTAAACAACTGATTGTTCGGGACAATAATTTTTATGCGATCGTCTGTCACCACCGTTGTTGAAAAAATCCCGATGCTGTCCACCACTCCCTTAACATCGCCAGCTTCAATCCCATCACCGACTTCAAAGGGCCGCAAACTAATCAACATTACCCCAGCAGCAAAGTGGGACAAAGTATTTTGCCACGCCAAACCGATCGCCAAACCCGCCGCACCCACCACCGCAACCACGCTGGTAGTTTGAATTCCTAACTGACTCAAAGCGGCGACTACTCCCACTACCAAAATCGTAATTTCAGCAGCTTGAACTAAGAATTTCCGCAGCGTGGCTTCGGTGCGACTCAGTGCTCGGCGAGTCACGCGCCCCGCAAAGTTGATCGCAAATCGCGTAATTAACAAAATGCCGATCGCCCACAGCAGTTGAGGTACAATTTTAAACCCCAATTCCACGAATCTTTTCGAGAATTCTTGGGCTACTTCCAAGGCTTGTGTTCGTTCTGCATTTAGCTGAGAATAGAAGGTTTGGGCTATTGGTAAAAACGTCTGAGTAACTGTCATATTAATTGGGAATTGGGAATTGGAAATTGAGAATTGGGCATTGGGCATTGGGCATTGGTAAACGCAGTCTCAGTCTTCTGCATAAGTCGGAGAGTCCGACAGGGGTTAAAAACCCCTGTCTCATAGCTAAAGTCCTCTCAAAGAGGACTAAAATTAATAATTTACTCGCTCAAAATCTTGAGTCGGTTTAAACCGACTTTAGCTATGAGGCAGGGGTTTAAACCCCTGCCGGACTATTGTTAATAGTGTACTGCTACGCGGGGCAATCGGTGTTTAAAACCGCAGAGAATTTCCCACGAAATAGTTCCTAAAGTCGCGGCCCAATCGTCTGCACTAATTTGATTTTCCCCATCTTTGCCCAAAATAGTCACCACTTCGCCGACTTCTAAATCGGGAATATCAGTTACATCCAGCATTAACTGATCCATCGTTACCGCGCCAACTTGCCGCACGAACTGACCCCTGACTAAAACCTGCATTTTATTAGAAAGATTGCGCGGAATACCATCTGCATAGCCGATACCAATTACGGCAATCTGTGTCGGGCGCCCAGCTATAAATTGATAGCCGTAACTGACGCCTGTTCCTGCTTCAATTGTTTTCACCTGCGTTACCCTAGCTTTTACCTGCATTGCGGGCTTCAAATTGGCGATCGACTGCAAGTGAGGTGCTGGATATAGACCGTAGGTAGCTAAACCGACTCGCACTAAATCGTAGTGCAAATCGCGATCGGCGAGGGCGGCAGCAGAGTTTGCCAAGTGGAGGCGAGGGGGGTTAATTCCTGCTATTTTAATTTGCTCGATCGCCTGTTGAAACCGCTGGTGTTGCTCTCTCATAACTGCGGGGTCGGGACTATCTGCTGTCGCCAAGTGAGAGTAAATACTGGCTAATTTTAAATTGGGCAACCGCTTGACTAATTGCACAAATTCTGTAGCTTCCTGCCAGGGCGTACCCAAGCGAGACATTCCCGTATCTAACTTAGCGTGAACTGGCAAAGATTGGTTAATACCAGCGAGAACTTCCGAAAAAATTAAGGCTTGTTTGGCAGTACAAATAGTGGGCTGCAAGTGCCAATGGGCGATCGCCTTTACCTGTTGGGCTGTATGGGTTGCCCCCAACAACAAAATCGGCGCTTCTATCCCAGCTTCTCGCAATTCTATTCCTTCGGGAATTGTCGCCACTCCCAGCCAACTAGCACCTGCTTGCAATGCTGTTTGACTGACTGCAACAGCACCATGCCCGTAAGCATCCGCTTTCACAACTGCCATCAGTTCTGTGTGCGGAGATAAGAGATTTTTAAGCTGTTTTACATTGTGAGTTAAAGCTGCTAAATCGATTTCTACCCAAGCCCGCTGGCATAGTCCCCCGTCACCGTCCCACAGCAACGTCTGGCGGGATTCTTTTGTCGTTGATTCTGCGGTTGTTTTTTCCCCACTCCACATTGTCGATCGCTCCTACTTGCTTGCACCATTAAAAACTGCTTGGAGATTTTACGCTAAGTTTGATTATAATAAGATTCTCTCTTTCATCAAAGTTAACTGGTGTATCATAGCACCAAAAATACCCGGTAAAAACTATGGACGGACTGGCATACCTACATTTAGCTGAAACTTGGGAAACGGCGGCGGGTCAAACTCGATCGACCAACTTGAAAACGCACCTAAAGTTAGCCTCTGCTCCTTTACTTTTCTTTACGATCGCTTTCACAATTTTCAATTTAGTCAATCCCGCACTCGCCATCAAAAAAGGTGATTCAGGCCCGGAAGTAGCCCAACTTCAGAAAACTCTACAAAACGCAGGCTATTTTCGCCGCCAGCCCACAGGATTTTACGGTTCTATCACCCAGGCTGCTGTGAAAAAGTTTCAAGCAGAGAACAACCTGAAAGTTGACGGAATTGTTGGCCCTAAAACCTTGTCAGCGCTGAAAGGTAAGCCAGAAGACGCGAGTATTGAAGCTGCGGAAAAAATCGCGCCAAATGTCGATCGATCTTCGCCATCTCCTACCCCCACAGATAACACAAACGAAATCGAAGATCAAACTAAAACTCAGCCCCAAGAACCTCTATTTCAAGAACCCTCTTTGCCACCATTTAAAACTGAAAATTCCGAGGATCTAGGAAGTGAATTATCACCCACAAGGCGAGTAAATCCTCCCGACAACACTCAAGGAAAAATGACCTTGAAAAAAACCATTTACGGCAACATCTCGCCCAAATCAATAGTTTATTCGGGAGCTGGTTTGTTTTTTGCTCAAAACATGATGTACCGCCACACAATCACAGTTTACGACAGGAACTTTAATTTAGTCAAGACTATTCCCGATACAGTCAACTTGTCGAAGTTCGGCTTTTCTAAATTCCAAGGCAATTATCAAGGCTCTCCCGTAGAAGCGGCTTTTTCAACCGATGGCAAATATGCCTACGTCTCCAACTACAAAATGTACGGTTCGGGGTTTAACAATCCAGGAACCGACAGGTGCTCTCCAGCGGCCAAACACGACCAAAGTTTTCTGTACCGCATCAATACCAAAACTTTGAAAATAGAAAAGGTAATTCCTGTAGGTGCAGTGCCGAAATTCAATGCTGTTTCGCCTGACAATCGCTTCGCGCTTGCTAGCAATTGGTGCAGTTGGGATTTGAGCGTAGTTGATATCAATAAAAATATCGAAATCGAGCGCGTGAAACTGGGCGCATATCCTCGGGGTATTGTTGTTACTCCCGACTCAAAAAATGCCTATGTTGCCATCATGGGTTCTTCCAATATTGCGAAAGTCAATCTCATAGACTTTTCGGTAGAATGGCTGAGAAATATTGGCAATGCGCCGCGTCATTTGACGATAGATCCCAATGGAAAGTATCTGTATGCCACTTTAAACGGTGAAGGAAATGTGGCCAAAATTGACCTAAAAACGAGTAAAGTGGTGGACAAAGTTTCGACAGGGAAAGCACCTCGCAGCATGACAATTTCCGATCAGGGAAAATTGCTTTATGTGGTCAACTATTTCTCGAATACGGTTAGCAAAGTTAGGACGAGCGACATGAAAGTGTTGCAAACAGTAAAAGTTAATTCAAGTCCGATCGGGATTACTTACGATCCGGAAACTAATCAGGTTTGGGTAGCTTGCTATTCGGGCAGTATTATGGTGTTTCAAGATTAATTTAGCTGCTTCGTAGTGAGAAGGCTTCAGTCCTGACTACACACAAGAGTGATTAAATGTTATTGTGGGGCGTTGCTCAGAGCAACCCCCCTAAAATATTACTTGGGCAACTTTAAAGGCTTCACAACATACTCTGAAGACTTAGCAGGTACTTGACCTTTTTTGGCCATAGCTTGGTAAATCATGGCTGCTACTTCAGCGCGAGTTGCTGTTCTATTAGGCTGCAAAAGTGTGCGCTTCGGGTGGTTGACAACAATGCCAGCTTCTGTGGCTGATGCTACTTTGTTAACTGCCCATTTTGGCACTTTTGCCCTGTCTGTATAAACTTGTAAAGTTTTGGTTGCTTTTGTTGATGGTTTCAGGCTCAAACCGCTGGCTAAAGCGGCGATGACTTCGACACGCGGAATCTGTTTTTCGGGACGGAACTCATTGTTTGGGTATCCTTTAAGATATCCAGTTGTGACGGTGTGGTCGATCGCAATAGCGGCAGAGTTCTTGTCTTTTACGTCTTTAAAATCAATCGGTTTTCGGATCGGCTTTTTGTCGTCGGACATTCGCTGAATCAAGCGCGCTAGTTCGGCTCGCGTCATCGGTTCGTCGGGACGAAATTTGCTGTCGGTGGAATCAGCAAAAATTTTCCGATCGACTAAAGCGACAATGAACGGACGCGCCCAATATTTGTCTGGAACATCGGATAATATAACAGGCCCAACTTTGGGTTTATCGGCTTTGGGTTTATCGGCTTTCGGTTGGGTAATTGCTGGATTGGGAGTCGATCGCGCAATTGGCTGGGGAGGAACAACGATTACACCCACCGGAGGATTTTCCGGTAAAATCGGCCCTAAAGGTGCCACAGGTGCGACATCCGGTTTTGACGGAACGGGGGTTGTAGCGGGCGATCGCAAATCCGAACTTGGCGATTCTGGCGTTAATATTCCCGGAGTCGCGGGCGTAACAGCAGGCTGAGAGAAAACGGCTGGAAATTGCCAATTTCTGGCATTCAATCGATCGGGATTTTTACCTGTTACCCAAAATAAAATTGCTCCCATCGTGCCGAAGGCAACCAAGATAGCAATCAATTCATCCAATCCTAGAGGATTTCTTTCCCCTGACGGGGGTTGTGAAGAAGACATATTGTCACCTACAGACCAATGTAGAAATTAAATCACATATTTTTTGGGTCTGGGGGTGACTGAAATAAATAAATCAACTATTCCAAAGTTCTCACTGTCAATACTTGCGGCGGCGTGGAATCGGGAGGATAAATAAAATCAACTTTTATCGATCGCGTTTCTCCCACAGCCAACCTCAACTTTACCATCGGTTCCACAACTTGACCGACACGCTGCCATAAATGCAAGTAGCGAGTTACATCGTAACCTCCATCATCTTGGTAGCGCAGCCGCACAGTACCTCGAAAATAAGGAAAATCTAGGGGAGGTTGGCGAAACCGCAAGCCATTTTTTGAGAGTTTATCTTCTTTTAAAGGCGTTTCCAAACTCACCGCTATTGTTTGCGGTTTCTGTGCCGTGTTATGCAGCGGCAAAATCAGATTGTAGTGTACGCCGTAATTGCCGTGGGCTTCGTAAGCGGTGTCGGGATAGCGCGCCAGCATTTTTCCGGATTGCACTTGTTGGGTTCCTAAAGTGCCCCCGCGCAAGGTAGAGATCGCATAGGATATCGCTTTTCCAGTCTGGGGAATTGCCAGATTTTTAGCATCGCGATCGACTAATTCCGCTTCCCATCCAGAACCTTGCTGCACCCCTGCCACGCGGCCGTAAATCAGGCTTCCCGAAGTCGCGTCGGGGGGAGTCGGGGTTTTGTCGCGGGGGCCTGCCAAACCGCCATTATTCAGCAATTGCTGCCATTCTTCCAGAGTTGGCGCGCGCTCGCCCCCATCAGCATTTTGAGGTGCATACATTGCCAAAGTAGCGGCTTGACACTCCCCGACCTAAAGGTGCAGGGATTCTTAATTCAGCGACTAACCTTTAAGTGTTGCGTCCTTTCGGCAATACTCCGACTTTTCAACCGTAGAATCCTACCAATTAACGAGCCTGATTCGCAGCCACCCCAGCGGGTCTGTCTCCAAAAGCGTACTAGAATACTTATCTAGAGTTTGGGTATGCCCTACCCTACTTAACAATCCTAAAAATAGTTTGTTTTGACTGGTTTAAGGCTTACTGAATTCAGCCTCTAGCTGTTTAAAGAGTTTTCGCTGCTCTGCGTCCCCCGGTTTATGCCTAAAAGTGTGTCTCATGTCCTGTTTCACGATGGCAAAGGAATTTGACCTTGACTTTTATACTATAGCGGTTCTCAAGAAAGTGAGGTATGCCCTATGCCCACGGAGGCCTATGCCCTCCCTATGCACGTCGGGTACCTCATGTTACTGAGAAAGGCTCTATACCCCAGATATCGGAACTTACGGGACTTTTTGAAAAAAGTTTTAAGAAATTAAAGCTGTCCTAGAAGGACAGGGTTTTCAACCCAAATTTTTGATAAACCTTGCCGCTACTTTTGAGCCGCACAAAGGTAGAACGGCCATTTATCGGCTTTTCCAGACCCCGCACGGGAATAGGGCGATTCATCAACAATGCGGTTTCTCCCGGTGCAATGAGCAGTTTTTCGGGAAAATCCGGCTGCCGCATTCCCCGCAAAACGTTATCGACAGCGCGAATTCCAGGGCCGGAATATACTTCGCCGTTGGGACTCTCACTTAGCGCTGGTTTTTGTTTAAACGGCGCGTCTGGTTCCATCAGGTAACTGGCTGCTTGTAACACTTCCACCGTCACGGGTTCGGAGCTGGGATTGTAGAGCAAAGCGCCGATATACAAAGTTCTCAAATTCAGCGGAGTGTGAGAAAAGTGGTGAGCAAACAGGTTGAATTGCCCTTGAAAGGCAAAGTTCAGGTGAGCTGCGGGGACTTTTTTGCCGTCTGGGGGAAAGGTTGAGAGCAAAATGCCTTCTTTTTTGACCCATTCGGGACTGTTGCTGTTGAAGAGGGGGATGTTGTCGAGTTTTCCGGGGAGCGATCGCACTTCGGCATCTAGTACAATTTCCTCTGGTGCTGGTTTTGCGGGGATAGATTGTACGGGTTTTTTAACTAAAAATAATCCGGTGGCGGCACAAAGGGCGATCGTAGAAATACCAGCAATTCGAGAAAATAGATTTTGTTTCTGAATCATCAAAGTTAACTGTCAACCCAATCTCTGCACATCTTCCACCGACAGCGACAGCGCAATCGCCACTTGCTCTACAGTTAAACCCATTGCTAGCAGTTGGGGAATCGCATCCCGTTGGGTTTGTTCTGCGCGATCGGCCCTTTGGCGTTCCTGTTCGGTATGGAGGCGTTCGAGTCTAGCTTGTTCGCTACCAGTTAACAACAAATTACCCTCATTATCCCACCAACGCAACCATCGCTGATGCTGATTTTGATAGCTACCTTCCCACACACCTAACTCTACTCCCATCAGGTCGATCGGATAATGTCCGCGATCGTTCGGTTGCAAACGGCGATAACGAGTATTCACCCAGTTATAGACTTCCAATTCGCTGGTTTTAATGATGTATATCGCATAGTAAGGAATGTGAATAATCTGCTCGTATACCCAAAACTTTCCGGGTTTCTGGTTGACACCTTCTGGTAAGCGAGATAAGGGAGTATTGTTTCGTTCTTCAGAGCCATTACCACTAGCAAATTCGATCGCAATCAATGGCACAATATACTCGCGCCAAATCACGTAAGAGCGGCGAATTTCCCCATCTATTAGGGGCGGAACGTTGGGAACGTAGAACCAGTCAGGTGCTTCGGCTCCCTTTTCTGGAGGGTCGGTTTCGCGCCAGTAAATACCACAATCTTGCCCGATCGCATATTGTCCGTCGGGGTGGAGGGTTTGCAGCGTAGTTTCCAGGGAGTCGGTGAGTAGGATACTCTGGGGATGTTCTTGGAAGTTTTTCACAAACGTGCCGTCGGAGTCTGGGAGTTGCGTGTGATCTGGAAAAGCGGGGGGTAATGTTGTGGGGTTGAGGCTTTGGGTCATGTCAGCTATCCGATGGTAAAAGGACAGATGCTTTATTAATTAGAGCATAGCGATCGCTGATTGAGAGGCTTTATACTGTTGGTCGCTCACTGTTTGATCACCGCACCGCGATCGCGAAGCACATCAACCCCGGCTCAATGACCTTCTATTTGTCTAAAGTCTGTTACATTACGATCGTAATTAAGCATTTGGCGACGAGCTATGCGGTCAATTGAACAACTGACAGAAGAGCTTTTATCTTTGCCTAGAGAATCAAGAGCACTTTTGGCAGAAAAACTCGCAGAAAGTTTAGAATTAGATATCGACCCAATAATTCAGGCAGCTTGGACAACTGAGGCTCATAGACGACGTAACGAGATCCGAAGTGGTGCTGTGCAAGCAATTCCGGGGGATGAAGCGTTAGCTCAAGTGAGGCTGTTGCTCGATCCATGAGATATGTATTTCATCCTGAAGCACTTGCTGAATATTCTGAAGCTGTCCAATACTATGCAGAACAACGTTCTGAAGTAGCACAGATGTTCATTAATGCTATTGAGGATGCTGTGTATCGAATTAGGGAATCTCCGACTCGCTGGGCTATAGTTGATGAAGATGTTCGCCGATGTTTGACGCGGAAATTTCCCTATAGCATCCTTTACACGATCGAGCAAGACTACATTTTGATCCTCGCAGTAACGCATTGCAGTCGAGAGCCTGGGTATTGGAAAAGCCGCAAATAATTGAAACATTCAGCAATCCAACATTTAAAATGTCTGAGATAACTCTGCTATATGAAATTGCTCATTGCCCCCATGCACGGTTCTGTCGAGAAAATCCTGCTGCTGAACATCCATGTAGCGAAATTGTTAATTATCAAAAGTCGCTCAATTTAGACGATTTTCAAGTACCTGAGCCTTGGAGTGGACATATAGAGAAAGCTCCTATTCTTTTTCTGAGTTCAAATCCATCAATTGGCGCTGGTGAAAACTACCCAAATTGGTCTTGGTCAGACGATGATATGGAAGATTACTTCAGTTATCGTTTTGGAGGGGGACGCAAGGAATGGATCGTCAATGGTACGAAATCCTTACTAATGGACGGGACATATAGCCATGCTGTTAAGTTCTGGGCAGCAGTCCGGCAACGTGCTATGGAGTTATTTGAACGGGATGTGGTTCCAGGAATTGATTATGCACTTACCGAAATAGTGCATTGTAAATCCCATAAGGAAATTGGCGTAGAACGAGCGCAAAATAAATGTGTTGAAGCCTATTTGTTGAGAACTTTAGAACTGGCAGGGGCAAAAGTAATTGTGGTGCTGGGAGTAGGTGCAAGGAAAGCCATTCAAAGTCAATTCAATATCCCTGAAAAAATCTCAGTGTCTGAGGCAATAAAGATAGGGAGCCATGAAAGATTTTTTGCTTTCCTTCCACATCCAAATGCCCACAGCTATCGTTCTTTTTCCAAGTGCTTTGAGGATGATGATATTGAAAAGTTACGTGCATCTTTGCATCCGTGAAAAAATGGTCAGTGATGCACATGGTCAAAATTACTTCAACGAGCGATCGCCCGATTGAAAACCTTACCTTCTAGTGAGCAAGATGCGATCGCGTTATGATAGAAGTATCGGCTGATTGTGGCAATTCGCTATGACCTTGGTATTATTTTCATCCGATTTATTGGCACTCATGCTGAGTATGACAAAGTAGATGCAAAAATAGTCTAAACAGAGGTGAATGTATGGAATTGCGCTCAATTAGAAATGAAACTGACTATCAGGAAGCCCTTCGAGAGATCGAGTTACTGTTTAATGCAGTTGTAGTTGTAGGGTGTGTCGCTGCGGGAAACTTCCCACTAAGGCGCAGATATTCGAGGGCGACGCACCCTACATTCTTACCGTCTTCTCCCCCCGAAAGATCGACTCCGACTCGGTTGACGAGAATTTCTGCCGCTACCAAAACTCGGCTGCCGCTTGTTTTGATTTTGACGTGGCTGTGGCGATCGCCTCAAAGTGCTGCCACCGTAACCCGAACCGGTAGATCGATTGCCATTTGGCCGTGCTGAGGGTCTTACTGGCTGGTTATATGTGGGCGATCGCAAGCGGCCGGTCGTCCTTAAAACTTGACGGTTTCTCACCTCTGGAGGCGGAGTTCGGTAGCGAGTTTGATATTGGTTAACAGCTTGGCCGTAAGTATTGCCATAGCCGCCATATCCTGTCATTATTCCCGGCTGATAGACTGGCGGCATATAATATTGCGGTCTAAATAACAAACTGCCGATCGCCTGACCGGCAACAGCTCCAGCAAACGGTGCCCAGAAGCCAGATTGCTGCCGCACTACTACGGTTTGTGGCTGACCGGTTTGAGGATTAGGAACAGTTTCGGTAACGTTGTGAACGTACTCAATTTTAAAATCTTCTGTCAAATGCAAAACCGCTTGATTGTTATCCAAATTTAGATAACTTTTCTTGCCTGCCGATATTTCTTCATTTGTTAAGCGAGCCATTTGCAAATCCCTAGTGCGGTAAACTGGGGGACTGCCGGCGGGAGTATTCAGCAACATCAAACTGTATTCACCATCCGCATCGTCGTAGGTAGCTTGCTGTACAGAATATTGACCTTGAGTCAAGTTATTATTTGGTGCAGGACGCACTGTGTTAATATTTGGATTTCCAGCAGGATTTGTCGAAGTTTGTCTGCTAGGAGAACCGCAGGCGGTTGCCGTCCATAAAAAAGTTAAAGCCATTAAATAAATTGTCAGTCTTCGCAGCATCATAAATAGTAATTGGGAATTGGGCATCGGGCATCGGGCATTGGGCATCGGGCGTCGCGCATTGGTAGCAAATAACTAATAACTAATAACTAATAACTAATAACTAATAACTCCTTCCTTAAAGGGGAATAAGTTCGGGGAAATTTACCAACACTTGGTCGTTGGTAAGTTCGTCTCCCAACTGTGCGGGAGAAAAGTGAACTTGCACAGCTCGGAGCCTTTCTTGGTAATGTAAATTAATCAGGGCTTTTAAACCGACTTTCAGCGCGCTGATGTCAGCAAGGTCAGTTTCTAGGGCTGGAACTTCGCCTTCATACGCAACTGTCAGCATCACCACCACATTTCTAGTTACAGGCAAAGACAAGGGGGAATTTTTATCGTAAACAGATGTACTGTATTGAGGCTCGCTGAGATAGCGATCGGCTGAATCAGTGAAAAGTTCATCCACATAATCGCCGGCTTCGCCTTCATTCCAAAAAACATCGCCTTCATTGGCGGCTGATTGCCAGTAGTTGTCGTACTGCAATAGGTGATTGCAAATTTCTACAAGACCTTCTCCTAAAACTGCTAGGTCGCCATCGGCATCAATTGCTTCTCTGGCCGTGCGGTTGAGAACTCCTAACAGCGGTGCAACTTCTTCGCCTGTTAGGTGAACGAACACCCGGCAAACTGCCAATCTAGTTTTACCTGTAAATTGATTGAATCGATCGCGCCAAGCATTCATAACCTATAGTTGTAATCTGTAGGGCCATATTTCCAACGATAGCAGGCGATTTGCACTCTTGCCGTCTAACCTCAGATTGATATCGAGGGCATTTTGAGCGATCGCCTCCGCAGCGTACTGTCTCGCTTTGACTCATCTAATTTTATAGCAGTTTTCAATCAGATCAAATACAGTAGGAAAACGGTACTGCCCTGTCCTGACAGAGAGCGGGGACTTTTAATAATTCGTATGAGATTGAGGATTGTAGCAAGAGTTTTTTAACTCACATCTTGCATCATTCTCGCTTAACAGGCAAGATGCCTGTTCCACAACAAGTGCAATTTTTTGTGGGGAGTAGGGGTTGGGCATCCTGCCCGCCCATAAAAAGCTTATTGAAAATGGTACAAGATGTCAGTTAAATTACTATTAATTCAACGCTCGTTTGCTTAGCCGGAATATGATAAGCTGTCGCGCATTTAAATTGTATATTCAGGGCGGGCGGGACGCCCAACCCCTACTCCCCACAAGACTTTAATTTTTTTTGACATACAATTTCAATGCCGCAACAGCTTATTGTGTGCTATCGATTCATCTGTCTATTGTTTGCAGTGCTTCGCGATCGCCAGGACAAGAAATTGTACGGTAGATAATTTCCACTCAAAAAACCTCCAATCTTGCAAGATTGGAGGTGCGCTAAGCGAATACGTTGGTTTGAGATAACTATTTGACGATCGCGCTTTGGACTTGTTCGATCGCAATTTCAGAACTCAACTCGGCAACTGGCGAAACTGGCAAATCCAGCTCGCCGCCCGGAGCTTCTGGGTGTTCGCGAACGGTCAAAACCGCATCTGCTGACTCAGCTACACCTAGATCTGCGATCGGATCGATCGACTCTTCAAAAACTTCAAAATTATCGGTCATCGCAGCGCAAGCAGCAGAGGCGCGCTTGCCGGCGCGGTAGCTCATGTAGGCCGCTCCGCCACCCAAAACTCCAGCCAAACCTAGGAAACCGAGAGCTGCTGTTTTGTAGGATTTCCACGGATTCATGCGCTCCGAGCCGCCGGAACCTAGGATCGTTGTCGCAGAACCAGATTTAGCCGCGCCAGATTTGCTGTAGGAACAGGGGAAAGCAGATGCAGCGTCACCTATGGCGATGCTGCTTGCGATCGCGACGACGGAAGCAATGCCAGCTAACACTTGAAACTTCTTCATGATGTTC
Source organism: Microcoleus sp. N9_B4 (assembly GCF_036701635.1). Taxonomy (NCBI): domain Bacteria; kingdom Bacillati; phylum Cyanobacteriota; class Cyanophyceae; order Oscillatoriales; family Microcoleaceae; genus Microcoleus; species Microcoleus sp. N9_B4. The sequence continues at coordinate 41,641 of NZ_JAUBRC010000012.1, forward strand.
TGGAGATTGTAAAGGATAATTAAAAAATTAATGGTAACAGCTCTTTACAAATCTATCAACTCTGCGCGCCGCCCATATCGCGGATCGATCGCACAAGTCAGCTATAGCCTCACACAATTCAAATTTAAAATAGCCCGCTTAAATATCTGAAATGCTTACAGAGTAAGCATTTGGGCTGAAAGATCTGTAGAACTTCAAGTTTTGTGAACCAATACTGCGATCGCGCCCAAATTAGAAAATCTGAGGGGAGACAGTAGAAAATTTAGTTACAGAGCGGCAAACACTTGGTGACAAACTACTTTTAAGGCTACTTTTGTAAAGGCTTAGTTATTGGAATAACTCTTATTTTTATGACAGACAACGCGACTCAAGGCATTGAGCGAGCCCCTCGCCGATTGTTGGTGACGGGCGGGGCTGGATTTATCGGCTCGAATTTTGTGCATCACTGGTGCAAAAGCTATCCGGGCGATCGAGTAGTCGTACTCGACGCTTTAACCTACGCCGGAAACCGACAAACCCTGGCAACTTTGGAAGGAGGCGAAAATTTTCGGTTTGTGCAGGGGGATATTTGCGATCGTACCTTAGTCGATACCTTGCTCAAAGAAGAAAACATCACCACAGTCGCGCACTTTGCCGCAGAATCCCACGTTGACAGGTCAATTATCGGGCCTGCCGCCTTTGTTCAAACAAACGTTGTCGGAACCTTCACACTTTTAGAAGCCTTCCGCAAGCATTTTGAAGCAATTGATGAGGCATCTCTCAAAGCACAAATGCGCTTCCTCCACGTTTCTACCGACGAAGTTTACGGCAGTCTCGGCCCCGATGACCCAGCCTTCACAGAAACAACCGCCTACTCGCCCAACAGTCCCTACTCAGCCTCCAAAGCTGGCAGCGACCACCTCGCCCGCGCCTATTTCCACACCTACGGCGTCCCGACAATTATCACCAACTGTTCCAACAATTACGGCCCCTATCACTTCCCAGAAAAGCTCATTCCATTAATGTGCATCAATATGTTATTGGGCAAACCGCTGCCAGTTTACGGCGACGGTCAAAACGTGCGAGATTGGCTCTACGTTCTCGACCACTGCCGCGCTTTAGATGCCGTTATTCACCGCGGTCAGCCTGGGGAAACCTACAATGTTGGCGGCAACAACGAGGTAAAAAATCTCGATTTAGTAAAAATGCTGTGTCAGCTAATGGACGAATTAGCTTCTGATTTACCAGCCCGTCCTTGCGAACAATTGATCGCATTTGTCAAAGACAGAGCCGGGCACGATCGGCGTTATGCTATTGATGCCACCAAAATTAAAACAGAATTAGGTTGGACTCCCTCAGTAACCGTTGAAGAAGGTTTGCGACAGACTGTAGAATGGTACTTAGCCCATCGGGATTGGTGGGAACCCCTGCTTTCGGAGGAATATCAAACTTACTACCGGAAAGTCTACTCTAACTAATCTACTCCTGGACGCACGGGCTACCAAAAACCAGAACCAGTAAAAAATTGGTTTGCCAGCTCAAGAGTGCGTCCCAGAAAGGTTTCTGTCTTGCCTTCAAGCTTTACATTTAAACTCCAGGCGCAGAAACCGGGTTAGAGAAAGGAAAATTTTTAGTTGAGTGCGATCATCGATCAGAGCAAAACTTAAGTGCCAAATACTTTGCTAAACTTATTCACAGTTAATCACCGAGAGGAAGTTTCATGTTTGCTGTCAAGCGGGCGCTAAAATTAAATAACAAGGAAGCGACGTTGATGGCAAAACACGCAGGATTCCGGCGCGTAGTTTTCAATTTTGGGTTGAGCCTGCGGACTCAAATGTACAGTGAGGGGAAATTTACCGACTCGAAGGTACTCAACGAAGTCAAGAAAGTTCTCACCAATCACGTCAAGAAAACGTCTGAATTTGCTTGGATGAACCAGTTGTCTAGCCGAGTTTATCAAAACGCTTTGATTGACTTAAAAGATGCTTTTAGTCGATATCGTTCGGGGAAAGCAGTTAAAAAACCTGTTTTGTTTGGTCTTTGCACCTAACTTCAGATTTAGTTAGGTGAAGGTAATATCACACATATTTGCTCTTGTCAATCTTTGTGAATATTTAGTGAAAAATCATCACAAACGCCTAAATTCAAGTGTTTGTAGCTGATAATTTGAATAGAGTTACAAGATTAAGCATTTTAGAAGCTTTTCGGAAAAATACAAAGTAGCAATGACCGAAATCAACTGGCTCAAGCACGTCCAAGAACCTAAATACTGGCTGTTAGGCATCGCCTCCGGTTTGATTGCCCTACACCTAACTCTGACTTCCCGAACAAACGACACTGACCTGTTCGGCACAATGTTACTGTTTTGGGGAGTCGTAGCATTTCTCATTTGGGAAAGGCACGAATCCTTAACTTTTGAAAGCGGAATTTTAGCCAGCTTATTTGGTTCATCGTTAATTGCTTTAATATTGCTCAAAAGTTCGTCGATATCTGGATACGACTTTTTTATTCGAGCAACGCCTTTTTTGTCTGGAATCAGTCTCGCATTGCTGGCTTCTGGAACAAAAGGACTGAAACAATATTGGCAGGAACTTCTAATTCTTGGCTATACAGCTATTCCTCCCGGATTAATCGGAGTATTCGTTGATGTCCCCAAATTAACAGCTAAATTTTCAGCTTTCATCCTGCACTATCTAGGATTTGAAGTGGTGCGGAAAGGGGTTTTTCTAATCCTGGAAAAGGGCAGCGTGGAAGTGAATCACGGCTGTTCCGGCGTAAATGCGATGCTACAATTATTAGGACTAGCTCTGGTTTTCTTACTGATGTTTCCTACCACTAGGGGTCAGAAAATGGTATTGCCATTCGTGGCAATAATTACTGCATTTGTAGTGAATGCCGCGCGAGTTGGTCTCCTGGCCGTGCTGGTATCGCTATCTCAACCCGAAGCATTTAAATACTGGCACGAAGGAAATGGTTCGGTAATATTTTCGATGATTGCTGTATTTATTTTCGGGTTATTCTGCTGGTTTGCAATTTTGAAAGACCAACCCCCAAATCAGGAAGGACAGAATTGCTAATGGCTATTACCTCTTGGAAATCACTTAGGCTTTCCCTGTTGGCTGTGACTTTGGGAGGGGTTTTGTTGGTTGCTGGAAAATTGGTTTTCTATCCATCGGCTAACAATAATCTGGCAGCCCCGTTTGAGTTTCCCGAGTCGGTGCCTCTAGCCGATTGGAAACTAAACAAGAGCGCGCTTCTGGAAATTAAGGAAAATTCAGAATTCAAAGCTGCCAGGAAATATGAATATCAAAAAAATAGCATGGCTCTAGAAATAGAGATGCGCTATGCAGTAAACACCATTGGGGATGTGGAAGGTATGATGAAAGGACATACTATTCTCAAGTCGTCTCCTGGTAAACTAGCATTGGCAAACACTCAAGGCGCGGGGTTTCACGGAATTTTGCAACAGCAAAATCGACTGTATTTGAGTTCGTGTATCAATCCTAATGGCGGTGCTACAGTAACTTCCCAACAGTTTAGATATAATCGAAATACTCGCGATTGGCAGCCAAACCGTATTCTGTTTTGGTTGTTGGGTAGGGGAAATATTCAAGACCGACGCTGTTTGTGGACTCAGATGTCTGTGCCTTTGGATAAAACAACTCCAGAAAATGCCAAAAAAATTCTAGAGAATGCTTGGGTTTCTTGGTATGGGTGGTGGCAGCCGCGATTTCCCGATCCTTGAGTCGAGTCAGTCGATTTTAGCTTTGAGATTTTAGATTTTAGATTTACTCCACAGGTGAATCTGGAAGCTTGAACATGAGTCTAAAATTTTTGACTCTTCACGACTGTTGTCGGGGACTTGTATCCGTTCTTGGGCGGGGTCAAGAGAGATTTTTCTTAACAACAACTCTGATTATTTTATGAATGACTTACAAGGCGAACAAGGTTTTTCTATCTACAGACTACGTTGGATTGGCTACGGTCTATTAATTCTGTCTGTATTAGATGCGATCGCAGTTCTGATCCCAGCAAATTTTGGCAATCGCGTCTGGGAATTGCAAACGATTGGGGCTGTAGTGGAACGGGTGCCAGTTCCTTTACTGGCAATGGCGCTGATATTTTTTGGAGAAGGGTACGATCGCAGACGTTTGGAAGACGTTTTTTTAAAGGTTTTGTCTTGGGTGTGTCTGCTGCTGGCTCTGGTTTTTCTGTTGATGCTACCTTTAGGAATTTTTGGCGCTATCTACGTCAACAATCAAAATAACCAGCAAATTACTACTCAAGCAAACCAACAATTAGCTCAGTTGCAGCAGGTGGAAGAACGGCTGAATAAGGGTACTCCTGAAGATTTAAGAACTTTGGCGGGCGAACTTACCCGTTTGGGGGTACAAGCGGATACGCAAAACCCACAGCAATTGAAAGAGCAAATTCTTTCGAGAATTACTCCGGCTAAGGAACGGTTACAGACGCAAAGTGCTGCGGTTCAGTCTAGTCAGCGCTTGGGGTTATTTAAAAATGCTATTAAGTGGCTGCTGGGCGCGCTGATTTCTAGTGTTTTGTTTTTTACCCTGTGGCGCGGTACTGACTGGGCTCGGTAGTAGTTTTGAGTTTTGAGTTGAGAGTTTTGAGCTAGTAAGGTACGCCTAGCGCACCCGTAGAGCGTGGTTGAGCACTAAGATGCGCCTTGTTCACGCAGCCGGCTCAGGAGTGGTGAAGAAGACCCTCAAACTGTCGAAATTTCATTGGGGGACTCGCTCTTCTTCTTTTTAAAAGATATCGGTAATAAATCTTGTTTATTGCCGATAGCCAACACCTAGAATAAGGCAAATCGGTCGTTAGCGCAGCCCTCGAAGACGATCGCACCTTGACAGGGCTGGCATTGTGCAATCCACAATCTCAAATCTCAAATCTCAAATCCACAATCTCAAATCCACAATCCACAATCCCTAATCCACAATCCCTAATCTAAAATCCACAATCTAAAATCTAATCCGCAATCTCAAATCCACAATCCACAATCTCAAATCTAAAATCTCAAATCTCAAATCGATTGATGGTATTTTCTAGTTTGTCGGCAATGCCTTCAACCCAGTTTTCATCTTGTTTTGTATAGCTGCGGGGCGCGTTAGCACCTAAGATTAAAACGCCTTGGCTGCCGATAGGTTGACAGATGACTCCTTGGGTATTTTCTGGCAAATAGTCAAATTCAATTTTGCCGGGATAAATATTGAGATTTACTAAATAAATTGGTTTGTTTTTGTCGAGCACTCGCTGCAAAATCGGCCCTGGTTTGACTTCGGGATTGATGCCTAAAATGCCGCGCCGCAATAGGACTTTTCCCTGATACACAATTACGATCGACCTTGTGGCGGTATTTGTCAACAGCAAACGCGACGCCCAGGCTAATTCTATTTTCACAGCCTCCGGCAAATCCGGCGCAAATTCAAAACCTTCTTCGCCGATAAGTTTTACGGAATCGGGCGATCGCGCTTGCACCTGCTGCCACAGCAAACCTGTTAAAATCAGCAAAGCGCTGATAATTACTCCCAAAGCGTCCGATCGAGCTTGAGAATCTGTGATTTGCTCTGTCAGCAAGCGGTTTACCATTAGCAGCGTACCTGCTAACCCTCCTGCAACTAAGGGCAATTGCCGCAAAACTTTATTGGGATCAGATTTAGTCATTAGTCATTAGTCATTAGTCATTAGTCATTAGTCATTAGTCATTAGTCATTAGTCATTAGTCATTAGTCAACAGTCAACAGTCAACAGTCAACAGTCATTAGTCATTAGTCATTGGTAATTGGTAGTTGGTAATTTAACTAATGCCAACTGCCAACTGCCAACTGACTTTATCCTACTTCTCCAATTTCGACAATTCGCTGGAAGAGATAGCCGGTGCCGCGGGCGGTGAGAATTAATTCGGGATTGCTGGGGTCGTCTTCCAACTTTGCCCTAAGCCGCGAGATGTGAACGTCCACTACGCGGGTGTCTACGTGGCGTTCTGGCGTGTATCCCCACACTTCCTGCAAAATTTCCGATCGCGAAAAAGGCTCTCCAGAACGGCTGACAAGCAGTTCTAACAAGCTGAATTCCATGCCCGTGAGCCGAATTCGTTCGTCGCCTTTGTAAACTTGGCGCTTGTTGGTGTCAATCCTAATATTGGTGACGTGGATGACTCCGGAACTAGGAATGCCCGATGCGCCGTTTTTGTCAACCCGGCGCAGTACCGAACGGATGCGGGCTTCGAGTTCTTTGGGAGAGAAAGGTTTGACGACGTAATCGTCGGCGCCCAATTCTAAACCGGTGATGCGATCGGCTACGTCTCCCAAAGCAGTTAGCATGATGATAGGCACGTCTGACTCTTTACGCAACTCCTGACAGACGCCGTAACCGTCTAGCTTCGGCATCATCACGTCCAAAACCACTAAGTCGGGTTCGGTGTTGCGAAATGTTTCGAGAGCTTCTTCGCCGTCAGCAGCGGTGACGACATCGTAGCCAATCATGGAAAGGCGAGTCTCCAGAATGCGGCGGATACTGGCTTCGTCATCAACTACCAGAATTTTTTCTTTATGGTTTTCCAAGTTACCGAGCACTCCTTAAGTTACATTTCAGATAATGTTATTTTTTTGTACCCTATCATAGAAGACACAAATTGAATCATGGGCGGCGATCGGTCTGAAAGCTTGATAATTGCTTTAACTCAGACTTTTCTAAATTTTAAGGGTGACTATTTATCATAAAACAATGCCTAAGCCTCGAATACAATATATTTGTCGGGAATGTGGCTATGATTCACCACAATATTTTGGCAGATGTCCTAGCTGTCAGAAGTGGGATTCTTTTGACGAGCAGTTAGAGCAACCTACTGCTGGTGTGCCGCGGGCTGGTTTAACTGGGGTGACAACTAAGACAGTGGGCGGTTCGCCCCCTGATAAGTCGAAGGGTCAACCAAGGGTATCTTTCAGATTATCGCAGATTTCCGACCAAACTCAGTCTCGCTGGCCTTCTGGTTACGGGGAGCTCGATCGAGTTTTGGGAGGCGGGATTGTTCCGGGCTCGCTGGTGTTGATTGGGGGAGAACCTGGAATCGGGAAATCGACGCTGCTGTTGCAGGTGGCGAATATGTTGGCCCGCAAGGATCGGATACTGTATGTGAGTGCGGAGGAGTCCGGCCAACAGGTGAAGTTGCGATCGCAGCGTTTGGGGGTGGCTAATCCGGTTGAATTGTCAAGCAACGGCGGGCATAAATCTGGCAGTAACGGGGAAGCTAAAAAGGATTCGGAGGACAATTCAGCGGAGAATTTCTACTTGCTTCCAGAGACGGATTTAGAAGTTGTTTTGCGGGAGTTGGAAGCGCTGAAACCGAATGTGGCGGTGATTGACAGCATCCAAACTATTTATTTTGCTAGTTTAACATCGGCTCCGGGTTCGGTGGCTCAGGTGCGGGAATGTACATCTGCTTTGATGCAGGTGGCGAAAAGGGAAAATATTACTTTATTTATTGTCGGTCACGTTACGAAAGATGGAGCTTTGGCCGGGCCGAGGGTTTTGGAACATTTGGTAGATACTGTACTGTATTTTGAGGGCGATCGCTTTGCTTCTCATCGACTTTTGCGATCGATGAAAAACCGTTTTGGCGCGACTCATGAAATCGGTGTTTTTGAAATGGTAGCCAACGGTTTGCGAGAAGTAGATAATCCGTCGGAGTTATTTTTAGGAAATAGAGATGAATTTTCGCCCGGTACTTCGACGACTGTTACTTGCGAAGGAACTCGACCGATTTTAGTAGAAATTCAGGCGTTAGTCAGCCCTGCGAGTTTTGGTTCGCCGCGCCGCACTACTACTGGTGTTGACAATGCTAGATTGCAGCAAATTTTAGCTGTTTTGGAGAAAAGGGTGGGGATTCCTTTATCTAAATTAGATGTGATTTTGGCGACGGTGGGCGGTTTGAAGGTGGATGAACCGGCGGCGGATTTGGCAGTTGCGATCGCCGTTGTGGCCAGTTTTCGCGATCGGGTGGTTGATGCACGCACTGTTTTGCTTGGGGAAGTGGGTTTGGGGGGACAGGTGCGGCCGGTTTCGCAATTAGAGTTGCGGCTGAGGGAGGCGGCAAAATTGGGTTTCAAAAGGGCGATTATTCCTAAGAATCAACCGGTGCCGGAGTTGGGGATGGAGATTATTCCAGTGGCGAAAGTAATCGATGCAATTATTGCGGCGATTCCTGCTACTCCCGCTCAGTTGCAGTCTGGTGATATGGAATTGCAGTCTGTTGATTTGGAGGAAGAGGATTTGTTTAATTGAGTTAGAATTGTGATGTTATAAATTGATAGTAAGGAGGCACGAAATATGTATCAAGTAGACATTATTGAGGCCAAAGAAAAGCTTCTGGAATTAATCGCAGCGGCGATGAGAGGCGAAGAAGTGGCGATTACTCAAGATAACCAGCCTGTTGTAAAATTGGTAGGAATACCGCCAGCTAATAAGAAGCGCTGGTCATCCAAAGCTGGGAGTGCTAAAGGAATGGTTTGGATGTCCGATGATTTTGACGAACCGCTAGAAGAGTTTAAGGAGTACATGGAATCAGGTTGTTGTTGGACACTCATGCCTTTATTTTGATGCTGATGCGCGGCTGTGGTGAATTAAGTTAGTGCAAAAATAAAGAGGCAAAAAGGAGGTAATAGCAACGTGATCGTTAGATTACATCCCCATGCTCGATCGCGATTGATTGAGCGAGGTGCAACTGAGGCAGAAGTAATTGCTACTGTTGAAAGTGGCACAACTTTTCCGGCTCAATTTGGCAGAACCAGATTTAGGCGTAACTTTTCCTTCAATGCTGAGTGGCAGGGAAAAGTTTATGCTATGAAGAAAGTAGAGGCGATCGCAGCGTCAGAAGGCGAAGACTAGATGATTATCACTGTAATTGTCAAATTCTTTTGAGCAGGAGGTTCCCGTGAAACTGACTTACGATCCGAGATACAACGTAGCTTATATATACCTGAAAGAAAAAACCACACAGGTAAAAACTATCCAGGTTAGCGAGCAAATGAATGTGGATGTTGCCCCAGACGGTACTATTTATGGAATTGAATTACTCAATGTCAATCAACAATTAGGGGCGGATAGTCAAGGAAAACTGATTGTTGTCAACGAAGCTTTGGGAGAATATTCTGAGATTCAGCTTGCACTTTAATGGCATTGAAAACAATCAGTAAAAATGTGGTTGCTGGATGAATGCTAGGAGTAATATCAAATGATTCAAACTAACTGGCAATGCGTACACACCCTTCACGGACATTCATGTTCGGTAACTTCTGTTGTCATCACTCCAGACGGACAGACTGTAGTTAGCGGAAGTTCTGATAGCACAATTAAGCTGTGGAACCTCAACACAGGGCAAGAAATTCACACTTTATCAGGACATTCACAAGGGGTTACATCCATTGCGCTCGCCCCTGATAGACAAACTCTTGCTAGCGGCAGTAAGGACAAAAATATCAAGCTTTGGAATCTCAGCACTAAAGAGGAAATTTACACCATCACCGGACATTCAGACATAATTACTTCTGTAGTTATCAGCCCCGACGGGAAGACTCTGGCAAGTGCCAGTGAAGACACAACTATCAAACTGTGGAACCTTAGAAATGGAGAAGAAATTAGGACTTTAAAGTGGCCAGTAGAAGTATATTATGGTTTTGATATTTGATTCAGTCCTGACGGACAGATTCTACTCAGTAGCAGTGGAGATGATTATGTTTCTCTAAGTGCAGTAGCTTTTAATTTAACCACTGGAGATGAAATCTGGACCAAGAATTGGCAGGAGGGTATGGGTACTGTTTATGCCATTGATGTCAGCCCCGATGGAGAAACTTTTGCGACTTTGCACTCTTCAGGAAATATCAAGCTGTGGAATCTGTACACAGGAACAGAAATCTATACTCTTCCGAAAAATTCAATGGGGGACTACTACTTAGTTTTTAGCCCGGATGGCAAAATTATCGCAACTGGTGGATGGGGGGATTCTGACAGCGAAGATGATGGTAGCGAACCCGGAACGATCGAACTTTGGAATCTAGAGGCTAGAGAGAAGATTTGCACTCTTTTAGGACACACATGGGGAGTTTACTCTGTGGCTTTTAGCCCGGATGGGCAGACTCTGGTTAGTGGGAGTGATGACAAAACTATCAAGATTTGGCAAATAGATTTATAATCGTGCGAGTTTTTTTATAACTCAAGGAATTAGAAAGTAAATCACAAACTGAATAATGTTGTAAAAAAATCGACCTAAAAATTATGAAAGCATACGAGTTTCCCGCAAAAGTCACAGATGAAGGGAAAATAGAATTTCCCGATACCCTCTTAAAATACTTGGCAGTTAACCAACAAGTCAGAGTTATTGTTCTGGTGCAAGAACCAACTGACACAGAAGATGAAGAAGAGGAAAACGCTGCTTGGCATCGTCTTGCCACCGAACAATTCTTTGGTGATTGCAGCGAAGAAGACGCAATTTACGATGAGATTTGAGCTATGACTAATTATCAGTTTGGAGAATTAGTTCTAGTTGCATTCCTGTTTGCGGGTGCAGCCGAAACTAAACGCCGTCCTGGTTTGGTACTGTTGGACACAGGAGATGAAGACATGATTATTGTGAAGATAACCAGTCAAATCCCTCGCACAACTTTTGATGTAGAAATTCGGGAATGGCAACAAGCAGGATTAAATCGACCTTCAGCGGTTCGCTTACATAAACTGAACACATTACAAAAAAGTTTAGTTGAACGCAGACTGGGAATATTAACCCCTGATGATTTGGCACAAGTTAGAGAAAGAATACAACAAATATGGTATTCTATTTGAGCAAGTTTAAAAAAATCTTTACTTGCTAAATTTTTGAGGTGCGTTTTCACTAAACATGAACAAATCAAAAAGACGCAAAAATCAGTGGTTAAATGAACTAAACGACATCATTCGAGGCGCATCTGGCGGCTTTTTGTTCGGGATTCCGCTGCTTTATACGATGGAGGTTTGGTGGATCGGTTCCTCTACTAAACCAGCGCAAATGTCGATCGCGATCGCAACTACTTGTATCGCCGTTTTCTTGCTGACTCGCACTGAAGGTTTTCGCAAAACTAAGGACATCCGCTGGCTAGAAGCTGCAATCGATACCGTAGTAGCGATCGCCATTGGCATTGTTTGTGCGACTTTTATCCTGTTTTTGCTCAGGGAAATTACGCCGGAGACTCCGCTGCATGAAACTTTAGGGAAAATCATCTTTGAAGGCCTGCCGTTTGCGTTAGGAGTAGCCCTGGCCAACGGTTTCTTGAGCGGCGATCGCTATCAAAGTTCAGACAGTGAACAGGAACCTAGCATTAATGCAACTCTAGCAGATATCGGCGCTACTTTAATCGGCGCGATGATCATTGCTTTCAACATCGCCCCAACTGACGAAATTCCCATGCTAGCGGCAGGTATTTCGCCGCCTTGGCAATTAGCAATTATCGCCACTTCGCTGCTAATTTCCTACGGTATTGTATTTGTAGCCGGCTTTACTTATCAAGCAAAACGGCAGCAGCAGCAAGGTATTTTTCAACGTCCCCTCAGCGAAACTGTCATGGCCTATTTAGTGTCGCTGCTGGCTTCTGCATTTATGATGTTTTTCTTCCACAAACTCACTTTTGACGACCCGTGGTCGCTTTGGTTGAACTATACGTTAGTATTGGGATTGCCGGCGGCTGTTGGCGGCGCCGCGGGGAGGTTGGCGGTATGAGTGAAAGTAATAACGAACAGCAACCAAAAAGAACTTTTGCTGAATGGGTGACATTTGCGATCGCCTGCTTGATCCTTTTTACCCTCACCGGACTCGTACTCTACAACTGGGTGACTAAAAAAGAGGAACCTCCGATTATTTCTGTCACTCGGAACACGCCTATTCGTGAAACTCAAGGGCAATTTTACGTACCGTTTAAAGTGACAAACACGGGCGGCGAAACGGCAGAATCAGTGCAAATTATTGCCGAACTGCGCGTCAACGGTGAAGTCGTGGAATCCGGCGACCAACAAATTGATTTTTTGTCAAGCGGCGAAACTCAAGAAGGAGCTTTTATCTTCAGCCGTAACCCCAGTCAAGGTGAATTGATTGTGCGATCGAGCAGTTACAAACTGCCTTAACACAGATAAAACTCGGCGCTTAAAACCTTTCCACCTCTGTGAACTCTTCCTCTTCCTTGGCGCCCTTAGCGTCTTCGCGGTTCGTTCAATCTAAAACCCCCTTGCGCGTTGGCATTTATTGCTATATTCCGCGCAGGCGCGATTTCAATCGCTTTGGAATTGCGATCGAGCTAACGCTTCACCAGATTGTGTTCCCACTTCCAAACACAGCTAGAAATCAAATTTGTGCAGATATGAGCCGTAATTGGCACTAACAAATTCCCAGTAGCTAAAACACTGTAACCCAACAGCAATCCGACAGCCGTTGCCCAAACAGCATAAGGCCACTGATCCAGGGCTCCCAAGTGCAGAATGCCGAAACAAAAACTCGATAAAACTAAACTGGTAACATTCAATCCTAAAGCAGACAGCATCACGCCTCGAAATAGCAATTCTTCGCTAAGTCCCGGCAGCAGTCCCAGCCAAATTAAATCCGGCCAAAACAAAGGTTTGAGCACTACTTCCAAGTAAACATCCGCACTCCGGCGATAACCCGGCCAGAGTTGATAAACGATCGCACTGCCGCCTGTAATTGCCAGTCCGATCGCACATCCTTTGAGCAAGTCCATTCCTATCAATTTGACTGGCAAAAGCGATACCGATCCAAATAGCAACCACAATTTAGCTACCGCCAGCAACATAATTGCTGTCACGCCCATTGCTACTAAAACTTGGGTGCGCGTCAAGGGTTCAATTTCAGGATTTCCGGGAAGTTTTTCTGCCACTTAATCACTTTTATATTTGAGGTTTGAGATTTTAGAGTAGTTTAGTTGAGTCAGACAAACAACGCAGGGAGGAGATGTCTGCACCCAAGGAAGCTGGACTGATGCCGGCTCGCAAAGCGACCAAAACTCCGATCGCCTCTAAATATGAGTTTACCTGCAAAGCTTTGATTCCGAGTTTTTCTGGAGTCGCCTGCATCTGGGTTTTGTTGTCGCCCACAGCGATGATTTGTACGGACGATCGCCCGCTCAAACTCAGAATAGCACTGCCTCCGCACGCTGTGGCAGGTATCACCACTGCATCGACTCGATCGGCGGTAATTGATAATTGATGGTGCTGCTGGCTTTCTGGCGCTACGAATTGGGGAGCTTTGCTGAGGCCGGCAAGCACGCAAGGTAGGAAAGTATACCCGATTTCCTCAGCAGCCGATCGCGGGGACAGGTGCGGATCGAGGGGAAGCGCAGACAGCGCGGGGGCGTGGGCGCAGGGGATTTTAAACGTCCTGACGATGAGGTGGCTGATCACAGCTTCCGCGCCAGCGAGGGGGTCAACTCCTTTGCCGCGGCGGTAGTTTTCGAGGGCGAGGCTGCCTTCATCGTCGGGAAATCTGGCCACAACTGCGATCGCCTCTACTCTTGCTTGTTTGATTAATTTTTCTGCAGCGCGCAATAAACTGTCGGGATTGCCGATGGTTCCCCAGGATGCCCCGGATTCGGAAATACGCAATTCTACTTGCAGGGGGCGATCGGTTAAAACCCAATCGGTTATATTCAAACCCAATGTAGCTCTAGCAGCATCAGCCGCTTGCAAGTGTCGCAACTGCAAGTCTGGTTCGATCGCGGCATCGAGGATTAAGCCGATGCGATTTTGATGTACCGGTTGCAGTCCCCAGCATCCGGCAGCAAATTTGTCAAGGGCGTAACCTTCAACGTAGAGAGCGTTAGGTATCGGCCAATAAAGTTGAGCGCCGTTGAGGACGTTGGGGTGAGTGATCAGGGTATCAGAAATTTGGGCGATCGCCCTAGCCACCGGCAGCGCATCTCCTGCAAAGCCCCCGATCGAGGCTCCAACGCCTGTGGGGACTATCAAAACCACTGTCAAAGGGCGGGGGTTCACGGTGTTGCGGGGGATGCTTCCACGAGCACGTAGCCTTCTACCACAGCCTTTTGCCGATCGACATCCACATCTGTGACTGCCCACCGTAGGGGTTCGCCATACTTTTGCAGTTCAATTTCAATAGCCGAGTGCAGTTGCTCGGCGGTCTCGTGGAGGTCAACTTCTGCGGAAATGAAATGGGTGGTCATAGGGCGATCCATAGTGGTTTTACCGCTAACGGTACTTAGGTCAATTTTAGCTTAGTGCTAGGATTTACCGAATTGGCGATCGTACACAATGTCTTCTTTTTCTGTTTCTATCTTCAAGTTCGATCGGGGATAAGCAACACACAGCAACACATAACCTTCGGCCTGAAGTTCGGGACTAACGCCCATGCCATCAACTTGATCGACTTGACCCTCAATAATTTTAGCAGCGCAAGTAGTACAAACCCCCGCATTGCAAGAACTCGGCAACTCAATGCCGGCGGCGTTGGCGGCGCGGAGAATTTGTTGATCTTCGGGTACTTCTACGGTATAGGTAGTGCCTTGGTGGATCAATTCAACAGTGTAAGTCTTAGACATATTTCAATTATTGGTTTTAATTCCCCAATTGGAATTTACGCTAGATTTGGAAACAAAGCAATCAGTATTTTACCGCTGTTTGTGCTTTTGTGCAAATTTACAACTGCTGTTTTTATTGATAATTTTTTTTATTAATTGGCTGGGCGAGCGAGTGGCATTTTGTCAATGACTTTTTCACAAATTATTACAAACCTCACGGCGGAACTGTGCCACAAAGCACTTATACCTAATTATTTTTTTGCCTTCAAGCCAACAACTCATCAACCGCAACACTAAAACCCGGCAGCACTAGCTGAGTGCTGACTGTAGAACCCAAGTTAAAAGTTAACTTTTGAGTTTGAGTCATTATCAATATCCAGCGACTTTCTGGAAAAACAATCCAAGCTTCCAGACAACCCGAATCTAAATATTCTTGTGCTTTCAGAAAAATTTCTTCCGCAATATCAGTAGGAGAAACTATTTCTGCAATTAACGGCGGACTTTGAGGCAAAGTAGGAACATCGCCATATTCAGCAACAAGTTCAGGAGTCAGATAAGCTACATCAGGACGGCGCACTCGCCTGTCTGTACGACAAGGAACTTCTGTATAAACTTCGCCGCCTTGTCCGCTAGATATCTTGTAACTTCTCCAAGAATAATCTAGTTTGGATTGAATTAGACTGTGTTTTGCTGTCATGCCATTTTTCTCCACAATTTGCCCGTCCACCCATTCCATATCGTCCGGGGGATTAGCCATGAAGTCTTCTAGAGAAACATTTTCTGATAAAACGGCAGCCATTACCATAGCCATTTCCTCCTTTTTGCAGAATTCACTCATATTGTAGCAATCAATTGGTAATGGGTAATGGGAATTGGGAATTGGTAATTGGGAATTGGTAATTGGGAATAACAAATATAGCAGTCGCAAAGGCTATACGGTCACTGAGCGTAGTCGAAGTGGACACTTCGACTACGCTCAGTGACCAAAAGTGCCCTAACCATCTTGGCGGTTGCTATAACAACAAATAACCAATAACAAATAACCAATAACCAATAACCAATTTACTCAATATTAATTTGATTGGGAGGTTTAGGTTGATCCGGTTTCTCATCCTTCAAAGTTTTACGCCCCGAAGTCGCATAATCCTTATACAAATCCACAAACATCTTTGTCAACTGCTGTAAAGAAAGTTGTTCCCCATTAATTTGAGCTTTCATATAAGCTTTAAGCACTTCAATGTAAGCCAAACCGAGGGCCAGCGTGAGAGTTGCTGCCGTTGCACCGGAGATTGCACCGCCGACAACAGTACCCGCACCAGGAATCATTTTAATCAAATTAGTAACAATACTTCTGCCAACAGCAGTCACCCCACCAGCGCCGCTAATCGCAGACAGCATCGCCGAAATAAACCCCTTATCAAAGGGCATTCCAAAAATCACAGTAATATTAGCAATCATTGCCGTTTGCATCGTCATCAAAATCGGCGCATCAGCAAACGGTACAGGAGTCGCACCGACAATTGCAGAACCTGCCACATAAGCACTTAGATACTTAAATGCCATATCAGATTTGAGCGCAATATTGGCAATTTGTTCTTTAACAAAAGCTTTTTTAGCTACTTCCGGCAGCAGTTGAAAAGTTGCATCGACCAACTTGTCTAAACCGTGAGATTTTACTGTATAATCTTCATCAATTTCTTCCGGTTCAGCCATGACGGGGATGATTTGACTGACTGGCAAATTCATGTGTTCCAGTTGCTTGAAAAACTCGCTCGGCTTTTTAGATGTCGTCTGAGTCAGCACTAAAATCACTGGTACATCTTTGACTTCCATTTCTTTTAGCCAGCTTTCCTCCACAGATTCTATTCTATTGGCGCTGTGATTGATGCAGTACCAGATGACGTGAATGTGTTCTTTTGGGTGCAGGAGTCTTTGGTCTTCAATCAGTTTAGCAACGTTTAATTGAATAACTTTAATTTGTTCGGCGTTGAGTTCGAGTCCGGGAGTGTCGTAAACTGCGATCGGGCAATTCGGTTTGGTATATTGGCGGATGCCTTGAGTGATGGGGCGGCCGACTCCGGTTTCTGCTAAGCGTTGGCGAAAAACGGAATTTATCAGGGTACTTTTGCCGACGCCGGTTTTGCCGATGACTAAAACATTGCACTGTCCCACTTGGTCTTCTGCGTCTTTGAAGGCGTAGTAACTTCTATTTAAAAGCTCGTCTAAGGAAAAGTCGTCTGACATGGCGGTTTGCTCCGATAAGGGTGGGATATTAATTCAATACCACCGAATAGAATTCCGATGCTCTACAAACGAAGTCCGCGAAGGCGGACTGAGGAGTCTTAAACATATTGTAGCAATTTGATTTCAGAACTGGTGCAACGTGTAGAGGAGAATTTTGTGTGGCGTGCTGCTACATGAAAGGTTGTAGAATTTAGTTTAAGCTAGCAATCGATCGACATCAATGTTAAAACCGATCAGGATTTGTTGGCTGCTGGCGGTATCGCCGGATCTAAATGTCAATATTTGATTTTGAGTCATCACGAATATTAAACGACTTTCGGGAAAAACTAACCAGACTTCCTGACAGCTAGATTCTAAATATTCCTGTGCTTTGAGAAAGACATCTTCAGCGATATCGGTGGGTGAAACTATTTCGGCAACTAAAGGGAAACTTTGGGGTAAAGTGGCAAGATTGCCAAATTGTGCAACTAATTCTGGTGTGAGATAAGCGACATCGGGCCGGCGAATTTGTCGGTTAGTGCAGCAAGGAACCTCGACATAAGCCTCTCCACCTTGTCCGCTAGAATCTTTGTAATTTTTCCAAGCATCCCCCAGGCTTAACTGAATTTTCCCCGTCTTTAGTGTCATGCCATTTTTCTCCACAAGTTGGCCGTCTACCAATTCCATGTTATCGGGCGGTTCGGTGACGAACTCTTCTAGAGCTAAATTGTCTGATATTATGGTAGCAGTGACCATAGTTATTTCCTCGTTTTTACAAAATTCACTTGTTACTATTATGGCTGATCTGCAAGGCCGATCGCACTTTGACCGACACTGCTGAAATTATACTGTAACGCCGTCTGGCCGAGCAACGTAGGCTGACTTGCTTCTAATAGCGACAGCTTTTAACCTGTCGGTTGTCGGCATTACGGGTATTTCCGGCGATCGACTTATGCAAATAAATCAGTTCCTCGGCTCATTTTTACAGAACAGCAGGCAGAGGGAACCTTACAATAGCGACATTCCCAATCGCTAGGTTTTGGGTTGGGAGGTTGAGAATTACAAAGCAGGGCAATTAACTGCTGCAAACGCTGTCTAAATTGCTCATTAACATACCACTTGGGAATATCTAAAATGCCATCTCCATAAACTAAACGCCCGTGCGGAATGTGACCTTTAAACATACTTTTGGTTTCCGGCGCAAAGGGCAACATTGACATATAGAGGAGCACTTGCATTTTATGTGAATCTTTGCGCTTGCCGGTTTTGATATCTTCGACAACAGCCCAATCATCTTTGATAGCAATGATATCTGGTCTGCCGGCAACGCAGATATCAAAGGTTTGACCTTTATATTTGAAAGAATTTTGATTTTCAACATAGACGGTGAAGCCTTCCTTTTGCAGTTGTACTGCTCGTTGAATCAGCTTTTCTTCATGTTCTGAGGGGTCATAGGTACTCGGTTGTTTTTCAAATTGATAGTGAGTTCGTTGCCATAATGCGTGTAGGCAATCTTTTTCGGTTGCTAAGACTTCGGCAAGCCCAGTTACAGTGGCGTAGGGATTGAATCTTTTTTGCGTTTGTGTCAGCTTCATAATCAACTTCCTTTTTGTTAACGTTCCCGGTTCATAGTTTCACTATAAAAAAGTTGACATAGTTGCCAATACCCTTGACGTAGTTGTTTTTAGAGCGAGTAATTTTTTCTACTTTATTTAGTTGAAATAGTCGAAATAGTTGAAATAGTTTTATGGTTTTATGGTCTTTTTATTTCTGCTAGGGATGTGCTAGATTGAAAGAGAGGTTTCAGAAACCCGGTTTCTCGCTCGTTGCATAATCAGAGGTATCCCGATGACTACTGAACAAAAAAAGTTTCTTAACGAGATTACAGAAGAACTGAAAACGCAGCGGGCGTTTAAGTTGAGAGAGGAAGTATTTTTCCCTCTCCGTTATGATAAAAATCGCCCGGTGACATCTCAACAAGTACAAATTGCACAAGAGATGTCGCAATATTCCCGTCTTGGGAAGGGAGATTATGCAACTTCAATTGGCACAACGGCACAAAATGTTGTGCAGGCTATGGTGAATCTATATAAAGAAGAAATGGAAAAAGATAGAGTTAATGTTGATATCTTGCTCAATGGACAAAAAGGGCAAAGAGGCTCTTGGCGAGAGGTTTATTCTTGGCTGTGGAATTACAAATACCTGCGGTGGCTTGATAAAAATGGCTGGCAAATTTTGCAGGAAAAAGCTAAATCGCCTCCCAATTGGCTACAGTTTTTAACCAAAGAGGAAATGGCATCTGTGCAAAGGGGAACTAGATCCTTCATTTTGCCCCCGCCTCCCCCTGCGGTAAAGAAAGTTACGCCAACGATTCCCGTAGAGCAGTCGCTTTGGATGGTTATTGATTTAGACTTTGATAATTCTCAATTGCTGTTGTTGAATCGCAGCCAAGATGAGGAATTTTTGCTCTGTCCATCTTCTGCCTATGCACCGAATCCTATCATGGAGAAATCGCCTATTTTGCTGCCTCAAAAGGATTCTTGGGCAGATCGAGATGAGAGCAAGACAAATTTTAAGTTTGGGAAACTGGTAAAGGAGGAGTTTTTAGCAATTGCTTTGGAGAAGCCTGTGAGTTTACCTTGGTTGATTCCCCGTGAAGAGGAAGCTTTACCAGAATGGAATGCTGAACGGCTTAAAGAGTTATTTGAACACTTGGAAAAACAAGGCAATTGGCAAGTCTTTTATCAATGTTTTGAGGTGGTAAAAAAACCGTAACTAGGTTTTTTAAAGAAATCGGGTTTTTCACCTACTCAATACTTTGAATGAGTTTAATGTTATTTCTCAGCCATTCATTGACCAAAACTTGCACCTCAATCTTTTTATGCTCAGCAATTTTAGTCACAAATTCCTCGACATCGGGTTCGAGATAAATGGGACAATGAAATGTAGCATCAGGATGGTAAAACTTGCCTTGTTCTGCTTGGGAAAAGTCATACTCGGATTTCATAGTTTCCTCTCTTGATAAGCTTGGCTTTCAGTGATATTAGCTTTACGGGCTGAAATAATCCGAATTATACAGGAGGTGCGATCGGTTTGTTCAAAGGTATGGATAACAACCCTTAATTCCAATCAAAGTTAGAATCCAAGGCAATTTATCAGGGTAAGTTAAGGTGGAATTAAATTATAACATAAACGATGAGTTTATGCACTAATGTGATTTGTGAACCTTTTAGAGTTGAAAAAACCAGGTTTCTCAGCTATCAAATAGTATCTCAAATAGTCCCCACAATCGCATACAAGGAAGAAAAAAAACAATGTACGAAAATCGCATAGTCGCCTATCATCAACTCATCCAACAACTGCTCGAATGTCCCAGCAAGGAAGAAACGAAAATATTAAAAAATAACATCCAGTTACTCGACCCTGGACTTTTGTACACAATTATGGAAGGTGCTAAGCAAGTGGATGAGAATGGCAACCCAGAGGTAGCTAAATTTTTAACCAATCTTGCCTTGGAACTGGGGAAACTTCTTGGTAGCGGTCAGCAGCCAACGGCAATCAGAAAACAGATAGCTGATGCTTTATTGACTTGGGGAATTGAGCAGTTTGATATGAGTCGGTTTCTTGTCGCTTTTCAGTGCTGGCAACAGTGCCTTAGCATTTATCAAGCTATTCACGACCGCCAAGGGGAAGCATATTCTGTGGGAAATTTAGGTAATTATTACTCTCTGGAAGACGATGAACGAGCGATCGCTTTTCACAAACAGCATTTAGCAATTAGTCTGGAAATTGAAGACCGCCAAGGGGAAGCATATTCTCTGGGAAGTTTAGGCAATGCTTACCACTCTCTCGGAGACTATAAACGAGCGATCAATTTCTGCAAACAGTCTTTAGCCATTAATCGGGAAATCGAAGACCGGCTTGGGGAAGCAGCTTCTCTGGGAAATTTAGGTAATTATTACTACTGTCTGGGAGACGATGAACGAGCGATCAATTTCCACGAACAGTCTTTAGCCATTAATCGGGAAATCAAATATCGCCGTGGGGAAGCGATTTCTCTGGGAAATTTAGGCAATGCTTACTACTCTCTAGGACAATATGAAAAAGCAATCGAGAACTATCAAGACTGCCTAGAAATTGCCACTCTCAAAACTCTGCCATACGGATGCTTAAAAGCAGGTAGCAACCTCGGCAACATCGGCTTTACCCAAGGCAATTGGCAACTCGCCTTAGAAGGATACGAACCCGCCATAAAAGCAGTAGAACAACTCCGCAAAGGCTCAACAACCGATAAACGCCGCCAAAAAATCATTGCAGAAGCTATCTCCGTTTACGCCAACACCGTCCAATGCTACATCAACCTCAAACAATACGATCGAGCCGTCGAAACCGCCGATCGCTCCCGATCGCGCCACCTCGCCGACTTATTCGCCAGCAAAGACCTCTACCCCCAAGGCGACATTCCCCCCGAAGTCGAAGCATACTATCGCCTGCAACAACAAAGCGATCGCTTGCGTATTTCTGAAAATGACGGTACAAAAGCGATCGCCGCCACTCGCCAACCAATCCCCAACGGCGACGCTATCATCGAAAAGATTAAACAATTAGAAGATGAAAAACAGAAAGCTTGGCTGAAAATTCGCAGCAAAGACCAAGTTTTGGCTGCTCAATTGCAACCAGCCCCCCTCAGTTTCGACCAGATGCAAGCCTTAATTCCCGATGCCGAAACCGCCATCCTCAATTTTTACACCACTGATGAGCATACCCACATTTTCATCTTGCGCCAAAATCAATCAACCCAACTCCACACCTGCGAAGGTCAAGGAATTGAAACTTTGCAAAATTGGCTATTCAACAACTGGTTAAAACCTTATAAAGAAAACCAAACCGCATGGCAAAATCAAATGGGTGAATTTCTCCCCGAACTCGCTAACCGCCTGCAAATTAATCGACTGATTGAACAACATCTCAACGGCATCAAAGAACTGATTATTATCCCTCACCTGTACCTGCATCAAATTCCCTTTGCCGCCTTACCATTAAACGAGATTCCCATTCCCCATAGCAATACAGCCTCCGACAGAACACGCGGCTTAAAACCTCTCAGCAAACCCACCATCACCCCTGCCAAAACCCCGCCCCAAAAACAACCAGAATACCTCAGCGATAAATTCCGCCTCCGCATCGTTCCCAGTTGCCAAATTCTCAACTTTTGCCACCAGCGAGGCAACCTCAAACCAGCCACAATGGGAATCGTCGAAAATGCCACAGGCGACCTCGTTTTCACTGGCTACGAGTGCGAAACCCTGGCAACCATGCACCAAATTGATAAAAATTCCCGCCTCGAATATGAGCAAGCGACGATCGGCAACTATCACAACTTACTCAACCAAGTGCAAGTCCTTCATTCCAGCCATCACGCCAGTGCCGATCTGAATAATTCCCTCGAATCAAAACTGCATTTATTTGATGGCGACATCAACCTCGGTCGTGTTTTTACCTGGAGATTTTCAGACTTAGCCGAAGTCTTCCTCTCCTGCTGCGAAACCAATTTAACCCTCACCCAAATTACCGACGATCCGCTCTCCATTGCTAGCGGTTTCCTCTGTGCGGGTGCGCGAAATGTGGTCAGTACCTTGTGGGCTGTGGATGATTTAGCAACCGCTTTATTTTGTATTTTATATTATCAGGAAAAGCAGGATAATAGCCGATCGCAAGCGCTGCGAAAAGCACAATTTAAGCTCCGTAACTTGACAGGAGATGAGTTGTCTGGTAAATATAAACGGCAGTTAGAGGCTTATTTTGAGCAACAAAAAGGAGAAAAACAAGCAGAAATTGTCAAAAATGTGCGATTGCGTTTAGACTGGCTTTGTCGGCAAGAATTGCCGTTTGTCAGTCCCTATAATTGGGCGGGGTTTGTGTCGCAGGGTTTGGCGTAGGAGAAACAGTAGCATTTACATTCCTGGACAAATCAAAACCACAGAAACCGGGTTTTTTACCGTATCTGCGGGCTGTAACGCATCTTCTGGGCAAAAAACCCGGTTTCTAACCACCCCTGCGTTTAGGACTAATTTAGAAATTTTCTAGCAGAGATTTCTCTTGTGCATAAACCTTTCGTAGCGACTCCACGGCGATCGCACTTAACATCAATTTAATCACCCCCACCAATTCCCCCCACTCCAACAATTCAGAAACAGAAACAGCTTTCTGAAATCTATCCGCATAAAAATCCACCCAAAAATCCGGCGCGTGTCTCTCTTTCTGACTCGCTATCCGGCGCTTCCAATAACCAAAATCTAAACCAGAGGGCGATTCCACTCCTAAAACAGGCGGAAAGTCGGCATAACTGACAAACCGACTCATGCCTTTGGCGTGCACGTACAGGATATGCGCCCAGCACTCGAAGCGATATATTTGTTCTACCTTGATTTTCAGCAGCCGCGCGATCGCCTCTTTTGTCACAAACCGGCTCAATCTGTGTCTGGGGGTTGATTTTGGTCGAAAGCTTGCTAACATAGTTGGTACATCCCACTTGATGGGAATTTTCAATGGTTGATACATCCCACTTGATGGGAATTTCAGATGGTTAATAAATCCCAGTTGATGGGATTTGAACTTTGATAAGCGATCGTCCTTGAGTTTTCCAGGCCTAGGGGCGATCGCTTTTTACATTACAAGTTTATGACTTATATTAGTCAAAAGTCAAGAGGTTATGGGATTAATTAAGTTGCGGGTTCGAGAATTTGCTGCCGAGAAGGGCTGGACGCTGAAAGAAGTTTCAGAGCGATCGGGCGTAGTCTACAGTACCCTCAGAACCTATGCCCGATCGCCCGGATTAGCAACAGTTGATGTGACGGCCTTGCACAAGTTGGCAAGGACTTTTGATTTGTCGATCGAAGATTTGTATGAAATTGTGCAGGAATAGTCGATCGCTTTTAGGAACTAATTATCCAGTCAATATTATTCGACAGTTGCTAGCATCTGATTGACAGACTCACCCCGTTGTAGTGCTTCCCAATCCGATGTAACAGGTTGGTAAGAACAGTAACACACCACAATTCGCTCCTCAGTATCGGAAGCAAAAAACTGCTGAACGCGAGTAACTACCCAATCTCCATCTTTCCCGTGGGTGACTCCATTACCGGGGTCAGATAGATTTTCATAATCGCGGGTTTTGTCGCCTACTTGAGGAATTTCTGGGTTTTCTTCCCAAGTCCAATTTTCCCAAAGTATATTAGTTAGACCGCCCCTCGGCATAAGCTGACGTTCTTCCCAGCCCGGAGCACTCATGCTTTCGGTTTTGTAGACAATCCAGATTTTTTTTGCCATTTTTTTAAAGACGATCGCACAATCGCGTTCAATACTTCGACTATATCAGAGATGAAAGCTCGTGCATCGGTTAAAATAGAGAAGTCAATTTGTGATTAATAAGTCTGAATGCCTACGTTACTCCGAGTCGGCCCATACCGTTTCTTCTGCTATGCGGGCGATCGGGATGAACCACCCCACGTTCACGTTGAGCGCGATCGAGAAGAAGCTAAGTTTTGGCTTAGTCCAGTTCGCCTTCAAAATAATAAAGGCTTCAATCGTACAGAAATCAATGGCATTCAGAAACTTGTTGAAGAACATCAACAGCAATTATTAGCAGGTTGGAATGACTTCTTTAATGGTTGAGTTGCTAGAAATTCCCCAAGCACAAAACGTAGTTGTTACAGACGACGCGCTAACAGTCGATCTATCCGATGGTCGTACTATTTCTGTTCCTTTAGCCTGGTATCCTCGGCTATTGCATAGCACATCAAACGAACGCAATAATTGGCGATTTATTGGTGGAAATGAGGGAATCCACTGGCCTGATATTGACGAAGACATTAGCATCAAAAATATTATTCTCGGTAAACCATCTGGAGAAAGTCAGAAGTCATTTCAGCGGTGGTTAGAGGAACGCGGGAAGATAGTCTAATAACAAATCTGGCTTAAATACCCTTCTTAGTCTCTTAGAGAGGGACTTCGTTTGTGTAAAAGCGGTTTCAACCGCCGAATAATCTTAAAAAAAGCGCCTGAGTTCCCCCAGACGCATACCATAAAATCAACAAATTGTCAACCCTAACCTAACCATTCAAAGCCTCAGCACCGCCGCAAACTTCCAGGATTTCCTGAGTAATTGCTGCTTGCCGCGCCTTGTTATAAGTCAGCGTCAAACTACCGATCAAATCGCTAGCATTCTCACTAGCATTGTTCATCGCCGTCATCCGCGCAGCCAACTCGCTAGCAGCAGACTCTTGCAAAGCCCGCAGCAATTGGTTGTTCAAATACAAGGGCAAAAGAGCCTCCAGAATTTGCGCCGGATCTTGCTCGAAAATCATGTCCCTGGGCAAACTCTTCGTAGGTGAAGCAACCTTCTCCCGCGATACTTGAAACTGTCCGCCTTGCGATGTCAAGCGGAAGATTTCATCATCAGGAGTTTCCAAACCTTGGGGGTCGAGGGGCAGCAAGGTTTGAATTACCGGACGCGAACTAATTAGCGAGACAAACTTGGTGTAAATTAGCTCAACTCTGTCCACAGTTCCCGACAGGAACAAAGAAAGCAATTCGTCAGCAATTTGTGCCGCTTCCGGTGCTGTGGGAATTTGTTCTAAGTTAGCGTAAGTAGCATCGATCGGCTGTTCGCGGCGCTGGAAATACTGAGTAGCTTTGCGTCCTACCAACACGTATTTGTAGTCTAAGCCTTCAGCTTTGATTTCCTTAGCGCGATTTTCGGCGTATCTGATGATGTTGCTGTTGTAGCCGCCGCACAAACCCCGATCGCCCGAAACTACCAACAGTCCCACCGATCGCACTTCGCGTTTTTTCAGCAGCGGCAAATCCAGGTTTTCAAACTGCAAGCGTTCCGCCAAACCGTATAATACCTCTGCCAGTCGATCGGCAAAAGGCCGAGTAGCAGTCACCTGTTCTTGAGCGCGGCGCACCTTTGCAGCGGCCACCAAGCGCATTGCTTCTGTAATCTTTTTAGTGTTCTTGACCGACTTAATGCGATCGCGAATAGTTTTCAGATTTGCCATAATTTTCTCCTTTTTTCTTAGCTTTTATTCTGAGTTCTTAGTTCCCAGCCATCAATTTTTAAGCTTAGCTACGGTAGGGATACGGCATTAACCATTGGTGTCAACTTAAGACTGAAACCCTGTGTCTCGATGTTTGTCTCGAAGTCTCGATCCCCCTAAATCCCCCTTAAAAAGGGGGACTTTGAGTGCTTCTAGTCTCCCCCCTTACAAAGGGGAATTTTGAACGCTCTTGTCCCCCCCTTCTTAAGGGGGGCTAGGGGGGATCTGTGACTTAACTAATGACTAATGACTGATGACTAATGACTAATTACGCAGAAACCAAGAAACTTTGCTTGTATTCAGTGATGCCTTCTTTCAGCAGCTTCTCAGCTTCATCAGTCAAGGCCTTTCCGCCTTGAACAATTTCGCCGTACTTCGGCTTGCTAGTCCGCAAATAGTCGCGCAAACCAACAGTAAACTTGCTGACTTTTTCCACAGGAATGTCATCCATATAGCCGTTAATACCGGCATAGATTATAGCCACTTGTTCGTTCATCGGCAGAGGCGAACTTTGGTCCTGTTTCAACAGTTCCCGCAAGCGTTGACCCCGCGACAATTGATTCTGAGTAGCTTTATCCAAGTCAGAAGCAAACTGAGAAAATGCTGCCAGTTCTTCAAACTGCGCCAATTCCAATTTCACCTTACCGGCTACTTTTTTCATTGCTTTAGTTTGAGCCGCTGAACCTACCCGCGATACCGAAATACCGGGGTTTACAGCCGGACGCAAACCAGAGTTAAACAAGTCAGAAGAAAGGAAGATTTGACCGTCGGTAATCGAAATTACGTTCGTCGGAATGTAAGCAGAAACGTCACCAGCTTGGGTTTCGATAATTGGCAAAGCAGTCATGCTGCCTTCGCCCAAATCGTCGCTCAATTTAGCAGCGCGTTCTAGCAAGCGAGAGTGCAGGTAAAACACGTCTCCGGGATAAGCTTCGCGACCGGGAGGACGGCGCAGCAACAAGGACATTTGGCGGTAAGCTTGTGCTTGTTTGGAAAGGTCATCGTAAATGACCAAAGTGTGCTTGCCTTTGTACATGAAATACTCGGCTAAGCTAGCACCTGTGTAGGGAGCCAAATATTGCAGTGTGGCGGGGTCGCTAGCGTTGGCTGCTACTACGATCGTGTAGTCCATCGCGCCCTTTTCTTGCAGGACGTTGACGATGTTAGCTACTGTAGAAGCTTTTTGACCGATCGCTACGTAAACGCAGATCACGTTTTCCGATTTTTGGTTAATAATCGTGTCGATCGCGATCGCAGTTTTACCGGTTTGTCTGTCACCGATAATCAGTTCCCGCTGTCCTCTTCCCACCGGAATCATCGCATCAATCGCGGTAATTCCTGTTTGCATCGGTTCGTAAACAGAACGGCGAGAAACAATCCCCGGTGCCGGAGATTCAATCAAGCGAGATTCAGTAGTTTTAATTTCTCCTTTGCCGTCAATCGGACGGGCCAAAGCATCAACTACCCGTCCCAACATTGCTTCACCCACGGGGACTTCAGCAATTCTGCCAGTAGCAGTAACTGCCGAACCTTCTTGAATGCCGAGGCCTTGGCCCATCAACACTGCACCGACGTTATCTTGTTCGAGGTTCAGTGCAATGCCCACGGTGCCGTCGGCAAATTCTAGCAATTCCCCAGACATAGCTTTATCCAAGCCATAAATCCGAGCAATGCCGTCGCCTACTTGCAGAACAGTACCGACGTTAGAGACTTTTACGTCTTGGTCGTACTGCTCAATTTGCTGGCGAATAATGCTGCTAATTTCGTCAGGTCTGATTGCTGCCATGTCAGTTGTTTGTTGTCAGTTGTTTGTTGTCAGTTGTCAGTTATCAGTTGTTCAAAACTACCAACTGTTAACTGCTAATTAAATTAGCTAATAGTCATCAGCTATTAACTCTCAGGAATTCAAGCGAATTCCCAGACGGCGCAATTGTCCCCGCAGGCTGGCATCAATTACTTGAGAGCCTACTTTGATTACCACACCGCCGATTAAATCTGCGTCTATTTTGGTTTCAATTTCTACTTGACTAGCGCTGGTCATCGCCTGCACTTTCTCGCGAACAGTCTGCTGTTGAGCGTCTGAAAGCGGGACAGCCGATGTAACTTCAGCCAATACTGTTTGGTTGAGTTCTCGGAGCCTTGCCAAGTATTGTTTGCCAATTCCTTCTAAAAAAAGAATTCTTCCTTTGTCTACTAATAGCTTCAGAAAGCTGTGCATCAAGGGGCTCATTTCTTCACCCGCTATTTGCTGAATCACGGCTTTTTTAGCATCCGGTTTTATCAGCGGATTGGCTAAAAATTGACGCAAGTCTTCTGAACCTTCTAGCAGGCTCAGCAAGGAACGAATATCTTCGCCGAACTTCTCTGAGAGATTGTTGGACTGAGCCAGTGACATCAAGGCAGATGCGTAAGGCTGTAAGACTTCTGTGCTGACTGTACTCACGTTTTAGCCTCCCAGTAACGCAATGCTGCGATCGATTAATTGGTGTTGAGCGCTGTCGTCCAAGCTAGTTTTTAGCTGGCTTTCCACCTTTGCTAATGCCAGAGATACAACCGCCGATCGCAGTTGGGCGATCGCTCTTTCCCGCTCCGCTTCCAACTCTTGACCTGCTGTTGCTCTCATGCGTTCAACGTCTTGCGCTGCCTGAGCTAGAATTGCTTCTTTTGCTTTCTTGGCAGTTTCTTCAGCAGCGGCACGAATTCGTTCGGCTTCTGCTTGCGCTTGAGTCAATTTTTGCTGTTGCTCTGCTAGAGCTGCTGCTGCATCTTTTTGGCGTTTTTCTGCTTCTTGAATCGCCTCTTGGATCGCCGAACGCCTCTCTGTCAGGATTTTACCTACAAATCCGCGCCCGAAATAAAACAGCACTGCAATAATAATGACCAGGTTAATCAGGTTGGTTTCTAAAATATCGAAATTTAAACCGAAACCACCTTCGCCGCTAGCTTCTGTGGCTAGCAATAAAACAGTCCCCATGATACTCTTCCATAATTGCGCGTGCAGATTGGGTGAAGCGATTTTAGATTTGAGATTCCATCAAAAATCTAAAACTCTTCTGTCTCGCTATTTGGCCAGCGACTGCCCTAATAGCTTTTCAAGAATTTGGCCGCTGAGCGCGTCTACTTGTTGTTCTAGTGAGCGCATTGCTTCTTGCTTTTGCTGCTCTATTTCTTGCCCAGCCTTTTCTCGCGCGACTTGAGCTTCTTGTTGAGCCTCAGCTACTTTTGCTGCCCCAATTTTTTGGGCATCAGCTTGAGCAGCAGCAATTACTGATTGAGACTGTTTGCGAGTTTCTCCCAGTTTTTGCTCGTACTGCTGCGCTAGTTGCTGAGCTTTTGCCAAGCGTTCTTGGGCGGAGACTTGAGTGTTGCGAATGTAATCGGCGCGATCGTCAATTGACTTGCTGAGCGGCTTGTAAAAAATTACATTCAAGACTGCGACTAGAATTAAAAACTGCACCGCCATCAGAGGCAGCGTAGCATCTATATCAAACAGTCCCCCTTCCTTAGCCGCTTCTTCAACTGCTAGTAATACTGTCCAGTGCATCATGATTTTTTGACGGCTTCCATCTAATTCGCTTAATCGATTTTAGATTTGAGATTTTGGATTAGAATCGCCAAAACCTCAAATCTAAAATTTCCAATTATTATGCGAAGGGGTTGGCAAACAGCAGCACTAGGGCTACGACCAAACCGTAAATTGTGAGCGCTTCCATGAACGCCAAACTCAACAGCAAAGTGCCGCGAATTTTACCTTCTGCTTCCGGCTGACGGGCAATACCTTCTACAGCCTGACCTGCTGCATTACCTTGACCGATGCCAGGGCCGATTGCAGCTAAACCTACTGCCAAAGCGGCGGCAATTACGGAAGCGGCAGCAACTGTTGGGTTCATGATGATTTTCCTTATCTAAAGTACAAAATTGAGAACAGAAAGTCTACAGAATTGTCCGATGTGACGGGAGGAAGTTTGAGTTCAGAATTTTTCTTTTTCCTCCTTCATTCTTCGCCGTTTATCGTTAGTTAATCGTGGTGTTCTTCGCCGTGACCGCCTTCTAGAGCTTCACCTATGTAGGCTGCGGCTAAGGTTGCAAAAATCAAAGCTTGAATTGCACTGGTAAATAGTCCCAGAACCATCACTGGCAGAGGAACAAATAAAGGCACTAGCAACACTAGCACTCCGACCACCAATTCGTCCGCAAGAATGTTACCAAACAAACGGAAACTTAGGGACAGAGGCTTAGTGAAATCTTCTATGATTTTGAACGGCAACATGAAAGGCACCGGTTCAACATAGTGGGCGAAATACCCCAAGCCGCTTTTGCTGAGACCTGCATAAAAATATGCTAGAGAAGTCAGCAGTGCAAATGCTACCGTCGTGTTGATGTCAGCGGTAGGAGCTCCCAATTCGCCTGATGGCAGCTTAATCAGCTTCCAAGGAATTAGAGCGCCAGACCAGTTTGACACAAAGATGAACAGAAATAATGTACCAATAAACGGTACCCAAGGGCGATATTCTTTTTCCCCAATTTGGTTTTTAGCCAAGTCCCGAATAAATTCCAGCGCATACTCCATAAAATTTTGCATTCCGCTGGGAATTCGCTGGATTTTGCTGGTTCCTAAAATCGAAACTACGACTAAAACAGCAATTACAAACCACGAGGTTAGAAAAACCTGTCCATGAACTTTCAGATTGCCGAGTTGCCAGTACAACTGCTGGCCAACTTCCAATTTGGCGAGGGGGAAACGATTAAAGGTGTTTAGAACGTCAAGCATTGCCATTCAACGGGCTTCCCCATACAAATCGATGAGTTGAGTTTTGCTCGAATTGCCTGACTTACCTGTAGTCTAGTGCTAATGCACTTCGGATCACGTAAACCATCAGCGCAGCTTTGTAAGTCAGAAATCCCAAAAATATCGGTAAAATCTGTAGCTGATTCCACTGTGTTCCTACTATCATCACCGCGAAAAACAGACCGAGCCTTGTCTTGCTGATGCGTTGATTTTGGCTACCGATTCGTTCCACGTCTCTAGCCAACATCTTTAAGTAAACCACACCTGTGACCGCCCCAAGCAAATAATTCAGGGCAATGTTGAGGGAGTAAAAAATCCAAACGGAGATAAAAATAATCGCCGTAAAAGCAAGGGTGTACGCCAACAACTCTTGTTGGAGGCGATAAAAGTCTTGCATGGGATTGGTTGTCTCGGACGAGACTGTCGAGACTGTTGAGACTGTGCCAGCTTGAGGAATATCCTCGGTTGCTGGTGTGGGTTCGGTGGGTGTGTTTTGCGTGTTCACGAAGCTCAGAAACTAATGCAGGTAGCAGGCGAGTGCTTTGCAAACTCAGAAAAATAATACCACGCTGCGGTAACAATACTTAAAATAAAATTAATCATACTTGTCGGAATTTGGTGTCGGGCGCTTCGGAAACCTCAACCCGTTAAATGTCCGATCGACCTCACCCTACATCTCCCACCGCCACACTGCACTTGGTTACACATTGTTCTCTTGATTCTCACTTAGTGAGGCTTACTAAGTGAGGTATGACAGAGGTCGATCGGGCGAATCGATGAGGTAACTCTCTATTCTGGAGACTCTGTGCTCTGTGCGCCCTAGAAGAGTCAATTAAAACTTGATCTCATTGAATAACCTTAAACTCTTGAAGCGCCGGGATGAAATTTTTATTCTCGTGGCTCGATCGACTAAGCTTAATCAAAGCAAATCGCTGTAGAGGCTGCAAACTCGCCCACTGGGCCAAAGAAATTGTCACGTTGAGCTCTTGCGCTTTTGCCGAAACCGACTCCGGTATAGTTGCAGCATCCATCCACGGCGGATTTTCATCAACCGCCAAATCAGTTCCCGGTTTGCCTGTCTGTTGAATTAATACTTGGTTTAGCTTTTCTCGGTAATCAATAATTTCTGCTTCTGTCAAGCAAGGTAACTCTACAAGACTTTGCCGTTCTGCTTGGTTGAAATGATTCCAATCTTGTAACTTAAGTTTAATGCCGCAAGTATCTAACTTGAGACGTACTTGCATCGGAATGCAGCGCAAAGCTTCGACAAAATCAGCTTCAAATTCAAAGAACATAGGTAAAAAGCTTAAATATTAAATTGATACTTATTATGAATAATATCATATTATATTGATTTTTTTTGCAACAGGCTTTCCGGCCTGTTCCACCAACAGACAATTTATCTAATTTTGGAAATTTGCAACAGGTAAGATGCCTGTTCCACGAACAGAAAATTTATCCACTGTGGAACGGGCCGAAGAGCCCGTTCATATTAATTGCAGAATCTCGCATCAGCATTTATAATTAAATAATATTACAAACTATTGACATGGATACCGTAGACTACCTTCGGATTAGCTTGATAGACCGCTGCAACTTCCGCTGTCTCTACTGTATGCCGGAAGGTAGCGAGTTGGACTATGTATTGCAGCAGCAGTTGTTAACTCACTCGGAATTGCTAACTCTGCTGCGGGAAGTTTTTATACCCGTGGGATTTACTAAGTTTCGCTTGACTGGAGGGGAACCGCTGCTGCGGCCTGGGGTGGTGGAATTGGTAAGGTCGATCGCATCTTTGCCGGAAACGCGAGATTTGTCAATCACAACTAATGGCTTTTTGCTGGCGGGAATGGCGGAAAATCTCTACAATGCTGGTTTGCGCCGGATTAATATTAGTTTGGATTCGCTGGAACCGGAGACTTTCGATAAGATAATTGGCAGTCGGGGACGATCGCGATGGATGCAGGTTTGGGAGGGAATTCAAGCGGCTTATCAAGCAGGATTCGACCCGCTGAAACTGAATGTTGTGGTAATTCCCGGTGTGAATGACGGCGAAATATTGGATTTAGCGGCGTTAACAATTAACCGGAATTGGCACGTTCGATTTATTGAGTTTATGCCGATCGGCAATGGGGATTTATTTGGTGATAAAGGTTGGGTAGCTTCGGCCGAATTGCGGCAACAAATTAACGAGAAATACGGGTTAGCCGAGTCGGGAATTCGCGGAAATGGGCCGGCGGATGTGTTTCAAATTCCGGGGGCCAAGGGCACTTTAGGCTTTATTAGTCAGATGTCCGAGTGTTTTTGCGATCGCTGCAACCGAATGCGTTTGTCGGCTGACGGGTGGCTGCGGCCTTGTCTGCTGAACGAAACGGGTCA
This sequence comes from Microcoleus sp. N9_B4, assembly GCF_036701635.1. Classification (NCBI taxonomy): domain Bacteria; kingdom Bacillati; phylum Cyanobacteriota; class Cyanophyceae; order Oscillatoriales; family Microcoleaceae; genus Microcoleus; species Microcoleus sp. N9_B4. The sequence goes on from NZ_JAUBRC010000012.1 coordinate 74,697, forward strand.
AATTGACTTAAAAACTGCTTTACGGAATGGGGTGTCTACAGGCGAATTGCGCGATCGAGTGCGGCAAATATTAGAGATTAAACCGGAGATTAATTTCAAACAGCGGGATTCGGGAACTACTCAAGGAAATTACAGCCGCACAATGTCTCAAATCGGCGGGTGAACTGCCCGAAATCGATCGCTCTTTTTGTTCTTTGCACGAGAGGGGCGATTCTTTACCGGATAGCTTTGCTTCACGTACTAGGAAATGGGCGATCGCTCTCAAAATACATTATACTTAAGACAAACTTTGTAAATCTTCCTCAGATAGCTGGGCTATTTTCATCAAGGCTCTTAAGGTTCCAACTTTCAAATCTTGATTCCGGTGAACGGGAATTGACAAAATTTGTTCTATTTCGGGGTTTTCATAGATATGATGACTGCCAGTAATTCTTCTCAAAACCCAACCTTTATGCTCTACTATTTTGCACAGTCGTTTCCCTGAAATAGATTTCATACAGCAATTTCAACAATTTTATCTGTGGAGGCAATTGCTTCACGACTATTAGCAACATCGAGCCAACCTTCAATCGCATCTTTTAAATTAGCCATCACTTCTTCCATAGTATCTCCTTCGGTAATGCACCCTGGAAGTGCGGGAACTTCAGCCCAATAGCCACCTTCTTCTGCGGGATGGATGATTGCTCTAATTTTCATACATTTATTCAGTCATTTGTTAAGGATATTATAACGATTATTAATAAATACAGGAAATTATAGTCGCCGTACAATGTCTCAAATCGGCGGCTAATTATCTATTATCAGCGATAAGTCAGCCTGAAGTAACGCCCTCGCCTTGCGCGCGGATAGATCATAAGCTGGCGTTGCTTGTCCTAGGTCGCAGGAATTCGATATTCAACTCTAGCTTCTCTCCTAGCCACAAAGAATGTTTCGTGTGGTCTGCCACATCGTCGCCTGTTTCAGGGTGAATGAGAATATTGAGCTCCTCACGATTCAGCATTAACCAGGGAACCACTTTGCCAAACTGGTCTGGTAAAAATGCAACTTGATACATTGCTTGGGGGTGGGGGCCAATGGGTTTGTCATGCCAACGCCCAAGCTGCACCTCAAACTGAGTCAATCCTTCTCGTACACGCGCTGCGGCATCGCGATTATCAGCGTCGAAGTAAATATGTCCATGAAAACCAACGATGTTAATGGTGTCTTCTTTCATCATTTTCAGTGGATTATTGAGCTGAGATCAACAACTTTATATTAGCTTAACTTGCGGGATATTTTCTTCACTCCTGTAAACTCCTTAAGTTGATATATCCTCAGTCTTTTCTTTTTTTGTTTCATGCTAGGACAATACCAGTATACTCTCTGCTTCTCTATCTCCAAACTGACTAATGATGTCGATTTCATCTCGCAGAATTTGAACAATTTTAGATGTTGAGCAATTGCCAAGACGGAGATAAATAAATTGGGGAGGATAACCGTAAAGTAAATTTTGTTAATAAATCAGATTTTTTGGAAACAATCACAAAAATATTTGTCTTTGCATATTCCCAAATTTCTGCATCATCAGTATTTGTCAGTCCAAATGTTTTGACATGAACAGAATCGGGATAGAAACCGATAATTTTCGGGAGAATTCGGTCGGAGAGGTTTTCGTCGAATAGCAGTTTCACAGGGATACCACAAATAACTTTTTCTCACAATCTACGGCAAAAGCAAGGCAGGCTTTGATGTCTGCCGAAGTTAGTTCTGAAAAATCTTCCAGAATTTCTGCTTCCGTCATGCCACCTGCGAGATACTCCAAGATGTCGTAGACGGTGATTCGCATTCCCCGAATACATGGTTTGCCACTGCGTTTTCCAGGTTCAATTGTGATGATGTCGTGGTAGTCCATAAAGCAATATTTGGTACTAATAAGCGTAATTATAACTGCAAATAATCCTGGTTTGTTTAGGTCAGGATTTCAGGTTTGAGCAAGTAGGGATAAAAAAAGAACCCTGACGTTGAAAGTAGCCAGGGCAGATGATTTTCCCTTCAATTAGTTTCCCCAGCGAGTGGGGAGCGCAGCGGAAAGATAGGCGCTCATGCAGCGTGGCGTGTTGCGTTTCCATTAAATTAGTTTCCCCAGCGAGTGGGGACTTGATAAACACCGTTTTTTGCCACTGATTATGTTTCCATTAAATTAGTTTCCCCAGCGAGTGGGGACTCTCAATGACGGTAATACACCCGTCAGCCTACAAATGTTTCCATTCAATTAGTTTCCCCAGCGAGTGGGGCCTTGCCACCAAACATCGGAGCGCTGACAAAGATTGAACTGATTTCGTTTCCATTCAATTAGTTTCCCCAGCGAGTGGGGAGTTGGAATAAAACAGTATTCATCAACCCTCCATTTTCTGATCCGCTCCCGTGGGTTAAGTTTCCATTCAATTAGTTTCCCCAGCGAGTGGGGACAATTTACTGGTCAAATTGACAATAAACTGGGTGTTGAGTTTCCATTCAATTAGTTTCCCCAGCGAGTGGGGGCTTCAAACTTATGAAGCAGATAAAGATACCCACTTAGGTTTCGATTCAATTACTTTCCCCAGCGAGTGGGGACAAACCTAACCCAAAAATTCGGTAAAGTATCATTTGTGTTTCCATTAAAAGCGAGTGGGGACGCTAGATGATAGCAAGTCAGCACCGGGATCTTTAGTGTTTCCATTCAATTAGTTTCCCCAGCGAGTGGGGACGTTTGGCTCTGGGCGCGGTTCGTTTGCGGCTCGGTCATTTCCATTCAATTAGTTTCCCCAGCGAGTGGGGAGATTTTTCCCGACTTGTCAATCCGTAAAATCTGTTTAGAATGGTTTCCATTCAATTAGTTTCCCCAGCGAGTGGGGACTTAATTTTTGGTTACACAGCAGAAAGTACGGCTAAGTTTCCATTCAATTAGTTTCCCCAACGAGTGGGGACTTTCGGAGGATTTTGGCGATGAATGTGGATACATTCGTTTCCATTCAATTAGCTTCCCCAGCGAGTGGGGACAATATGGTAAGTGATGGCGGAAATGCTGGGAGGATTACGTTTCCATTCAATTAGTTTCCCCAGCGAGTGGGGACTCTCAGTGCTACGTTGCCCAGGAATACCCGCAAGGGATAGCCGCGTTTCCATTCAATTAGTTTCCCCAGCGAGTGGGGACACAATCGATGTGGCCGAAGATCTAAGTCTGGGAATCCAGTTTCCATTCAATTAGTTTCCCCAGCGAGTGGGGACATATAATACTAATTTCTTAGTAGATAAGACTGAGCAGAAAGAGTTTCCATTCAATTAGTTTCCCCAGCGAGTGAGGACTCCTGCATTGTACATCCCATACAGCGCAAAGTGTCCAGAGGCGATTTGTGAGGATCAGGGATTTTTTTGAGAAATCGCACCACTACTCGTCCAGAAAAATAGCTGAAACCCTTTCCCAGTAATGCTGCAAGGCTCGCGACGCAAAAATTGCCTTTGAGCTATTTTACCGCGAGCCTCGCAATACCAGCTAAATAATCGCTGGCTCAGGTGCTTTTGTCACACCTACGCTTTGCGCTTCCGACGGCGAATCAGCACACTCATCACTTGCTTCGGATTAGCTGCACGCTGTACGGGACTCCAATCGCCGACTTCGGCAAATCCCAGGCGGTACAAAGTGAGTATGGTTTCCCTGACACCCTTGGGCGAACCTGTCACCGTTACACAAACCACATCCTGTTCCGATTCTGCTGCTGAGTCGTCATTTGGCCGATCGAATTTGTTGTCGTCAGGCAAGAATTCCTGTGACATAATTATGTTCTCCTGGTTTTGGGTTTTCTAGAAAAACCCAAAAACCCAGCCGCCCCGCTTTTCAAAACATAGCAGGGCGGCTACAGAGAGTGTTATCATACTCCGTTAGCCTCCAGACTGCTGATATCAGTTTGGCGGTTAGCTGTCCATTGCTGTTACCAGCAGCTTTGGGCAGTGCAACTAGATTTTTGGGCGACGCGGGCTACTTCCTCTACAAGCAAAGCAACCTCTAATTTCAAAGCGTAGCCGCAGAGGGGGGCCTGTGTCAATCCATTTGGGATTTGGGATTTGGGAAAGGTGCGTCAGCTTTGAGATTGCTTCACTACCTTCGCAATAACAGAAAATCCTAGTACGTGCATCCAGGATTAACTGGTTCCCAGGCTAGAGCCCATTCGTGACAACTTAACGTCAAACCCAATCACAGACTGCTGTTTGAGTATTAAGCTCAGATCCCCCCTAGCCCCCCTTAAGAAGGGGGGGACAAGATTCCGCTCAAAGTCCCCCTTCTTAAGGGGGATTTAGGGGGATCTAGACTTAGCTAAATGCGAGATTTATCAATGGTTTCAGTCTTAAGTTGTCACCAATGAGCTAGAGCCTGGGAACGAGCAATCGCCTACTTCCTAGGCTTTGCGCTACAGTTATAATATTAAAATCAATTTAAAAAGTGCGATCGACCCCGCTATCATCAGCCCAAAAACTTGCACTCAAGGATAATTATGCTGCACAATCTTCAGCAATCTCACGAACAAGAGATACAGACGATTACTCAAGTTTTGGGAAAAATCACCAACCGCACGGCGGATCAGATTAAACCATTACTAGATGCGATGCTCAAACAGCTAATTGAACCTCAACAACGTCCATTTTATGAAACAGCTACCCCAACAGAATGGTCAATAGCATTTCAAGAATGGGTTGACAGTCATCGTACCCTAAATCTCCCCACTCTTTCAGATGAAGCTATTAGCAGAGAGAGCATTTATGGAGACAGAGGTTAAATGCCGTTTCTCGTAGATACAAACATACTGCTGCGTAGCATCGATACAGCACACCCAATGAATCCTGATGCTGTCAATGCCGTGATTACTCTGCGCGATCGCGGGGAACAACTTTATATCGTACCCCAAAATTTGATCGAGTTTTGGAACGTTTGCACGCGCCCGATCCAGAGAAATGGATTAGGGCGTACTGCAACAGAAGCAGAGGCAGAAATTAATCGCTTAAAACAGCTTTTTCCTCTGTTGTTGGATACCGAAGCAATTTATCAAGAATGGGAGCGACTGGTGATAACGTATAAGGTTATAGGTGTCAATGTTCATGATGCGCGGCTAGTTGCTGCTATGCTAGTTCATGGTTTAACCCATATCCTAACTTTTAACATTGCTGATTTCGCTCGTTATTCACAAATTACGGCTGTTAATCCTCCAACTGTAAAGCCTTGATTAATTGGGAATTTAACATAAATTATACTCCGAGCAAAGAACAGGCAAGATGCCTGTTCCACAAAAAGCTAATTTGATTGTGGGGAGTAGGGGTTGGGCCGAAGATCCCGCCCTTAGATTTTACCGGGTGTTAGCAAAATTAGCTGTTTTGATAAGATCGATCGCACTTCATCCAATCCCATCTCCACATCCGCCAAAATCTCTCCCACAGTCTTCTCTCCTTTACCTTGCCCAGACGGGCTTCCCTCTTTCTCCCCCCCTTGATAAGGGGGGGCTGGGGGGGGTAAACAACCTTGCAAAAACTCAAATTCCGCACTTGACAAATTGACCAATTGGTAATTGCAATCAAACACTTGTTGACTCGGCCAACCGTGCATACAACCACTCAACTCTGGAATTGCAGCCAAAAGTGCCTTATCGTCCGACCAATCAATTTTATTAACAGGCTTTTTGCCCAAGAAAAACTCGTAATGAGTGATTTCCGTATCCAACAATTCAATTAATCGATAAAGCTCCCGTTCCGTCAAACCCTGAGCTCTTTCTATCAATTCCGGCGCTTTCCCCAAAAGTCTTTCTAACTGCCAATATCCCGGATTTGAAAAACCGATAAATTCCAATCCCGAAGCATCAATTAACTCGAACAAAGTCTCGATATTGTAGTCAATTTCCTGCGGGTGAACGTACATATCAGCAAAACATTCGTCTCGCTGATTTTCTCCTGCCCAACGCTGTTTTTCGTACTTGACAAGACGGTTGTTTTCTGGTAAAGAAGCAAAGATTTGACGGCCGACTTTCACACCATCGGGATAGTCACCTTTTTGCGGGCCTTGAAGAAGCGCGATCGCCTTTTGCATGAGTTGAATTTCCCAGCGTCCGAGCTCAGCATACACAAAAATGTGCATCAAACCGCCCTCCGCCAACTTCGCCGCCAGCGCTTGAATGCCCCGGATCGGATCGGGTAAGTGGTGCAGCACGCCGACGCAGTTGATCAAATCAAACTCGCCCTCTAACTCGGCGGCATCGTACAGGCTGAGGTGGCGAAAATCAGCTTCGCGCGCCCCGGATCGCCGACAGCGTTCTTGTGCTACCTTCAAAGCACCCTCGCTCAGGTCGATCGCCGTTACCGAAGCTTCAGGATTGAGGTGAATCAGATAATCGGTACTCGAACCAGTGCCGCAGCCAGCATCTAAAATCCGAACATCTAGTTTTGGCGGCTTTTGGCCAGTGCAAAAATTGTAAGCATCAGGCCAACTCCAACGCCAGTTGTACCCAGGGGGCGGTTCATCTGACAAAGGATCGGGCGGGAAAGGGAAAGTATCGTAAAGCCGCCGCACGGCAGCACTGATATCAGGCGTAGTATCCATAGGTGAGGTAATAGTGCGTGGGTTTTGAGATTGGTTGTCAGTAGCTACGGGGTAACAGCGCTAGGCCATGCACTTCTGTTGCTGCGTTACTGGCAACAAAAGAGTCGCTTCGCGATAGTTGGGCAAGCCTGAAACAGAGGGATCGGGCGATCGACTAACCCCTGGTAGCCAAGCCCTGACAGCTTCTGCGTAATAAAACTTATCATTTTTTCTCATATAAGCTCTCTTAAATCTATACAATAAATCTCGACAGGCTTTTTAACAAATAAGGACTGTCAATAACCCACCGCTGAACTGTCGGGTAAAGCGGAGGCGTCTTTCCGCAGAAAGTCAAAAGCCCCGAAACAGGCAGAAGAAAATTTTTGATTTTCTTTTCCTTTAATTCAAGGCACTGGCTGCAATCGCCCAAAGGCAACTCTCCTGCCGAGTCTTTTTTTCCACGGGTGTACGGGCGGAGCGCAGCGGAGGGAGTACCCCGTGCCTGCCTTCGGATCGGACATTTCCCCGCAGGCAGAAAGATGAAACCAAAACATTTTAATCTAAGAAAGTAAGCGCGCCCGAACCTCGTGACAGGTAAAGGCAAAAAGTAAACAAAGCAAAAATACCTACTTTGACCTGCATCAGAAGGCAAGGTTAGTCTGGTTAAATGCTGCAACTATTTGGATAGGGAGCGAAAGAGTCTAATGACTGTAAAAGCAAGTGGTGGAAGCTCGGTTGCGCGTCCGCAACTATATCAAACTGTACCGGTCGCAACAATTTCGCAAGCAGAACAGCAAGACCGCTTTCTACAGCGGGGCGAACTCAGCGAACTGGCAAGTTATTTCAGTTCCGGGGCTCTTCGGATCGATATCTCTGCGACGCTGACCCAAAACTCGGAACTGATAGTATCCCGCGCAGCTAACCGGATTTTTACCGGCGGTTCCCCGCTGGCATTTTTGGAAAGACCACAAGAACCTGCGATGGCTGTAGCAGGTGCGGCTCGCGGCGGCTCGGCGAATGTCTCTGAAGGCATGAAACTGGGAAATGTCACCTACGTAGAAAGCCGCTCTGGCGGCAACGGCGGTGGCGGCGGCGGTGGTTTCTTGGGGCTGGGAAATCTATTTTCTGGCAACGGTGGCGGCTACAGCGGCCCAATCCCAGCAGGATTTCAGCCGATCAATGTCTCGCGCTACGGCCCGGGCAACATGACCAAATCTCTGCGGGATTTGAGCTGGTTTTTGCGTTACATCACCTACGCGATCGTAGCTGGCGACCCGAACATTATTTCGGTGAACGTGCGCGGATTGCGGGAAATCATCGAAAATGCTTGCTCTTCGGCGGCCACAATTGTGGCAATGCAGGAAATGAAGGCAGCATCTTTGGGATATTTCAGAAACAATGCAGAGGCAAGTGCGATCGTCGGACAGTATTTCGACGTAGCAATTACCGAATTCAAAGCTCCCACACCTTCAGACAAGGTGCGGCAGCGCGAAAGCAACGACCAGCAAGGCTTACAACTGCCTCAAATTTACTTCAACGCAGCCGAGCGACGATCGAAATTCGTCATGAAAACCGGCTTGTCTTCGGCAGAAAAGCTAGAAGTAATCAAAGCAGCTTACCGCCAAGTATTCGAGCGCGACATTAGCCGCGCATACAGCCAAAGCATTTCTGACTTGGAATCCAAGGTCAAAAATGGCGAAATCTCGATGAAAGAGTTTATTCGCCGCCTTGGTAAATCTCCTCTGTACCGTCAGCAATTCTACGAGCCGTTTGTCAACAGCCGTGCTGTAGAATTGGCCGCCCGCCACTTCCTCGGCCGCGGTTTGAGCTCGCGGGAGGAATTTAGCAAGTATTTTGCGATCGTCAGCAAAGGCGGCCTGCCAGCCCTTGTAGACGCGATGGTTTATTCGCAAGAATATTCCGACTACTTCGGCGAAGAAACAGTGCCTTACCTACGCGGTTTGGGCCAAGAAGCTCAGGAGTGTCGCAACTGGGGCCCGCAAATTGATTTGTTCAATTTCAGCGCTCCGTTCCGCAAGGTTCCTCAGTTCATCACCTTGTTTGCCGGCTACAACCAGCCTCTGCCAGACCAGCACGTTTACGGTGTTGGCAATGACCCCTTAGAAATTCAGTTTGGCGCGATTTTCCCGAAAGAAACTCGCAACCCCAAGAGCCGTCCGGCTCCCTTCGGCAAGGACACCCGCCGCATCCTGATCCGTCAAGGTGCAGGTATTGAAAACCAATTGAGCAACCCGGAAGCCCGCGGTAAGGCTCCCGGTTCTCTGGGCCCCAAGGTCTTTAAACTAGACCAGTTGCCGGGTGGCTACGTGTCTCCGAAAAAACTGACGGGCCGCTCTGTTGCAGGCGGTGGCTACAGCAGTGCTTCCAGTGTCAAATTTACCGAAAGCTCCACCCAAGCGGTGATTCGGGCTGCTTACCTGCAAGTGTTTGGTCGCGACGTGTTCGACGGCCAGCGCCAAAAGGTGGCGGAAATTAAGCTGGAAAACGGCGACATTCCGATGCGCGAGTTTATTCGGATGTTGGCGAAGTCTGACGTGTTCCGCAATATGTACTGGAGCAAGCTTTACGTTTGTAAGGCGATCGAGTACATTCACCGCCGACTCCTGGGACGCCCTACCTATGGCCGTCAGGAAATGAATGCTTACTTTGACATTTGCGCTAAGAAGGGTTTCTACGCGCTGGTTGATAGCATCATGGACAGCATGGAGTACAACGAAGCTTTCGGGGAAGATACAGTACCCTACGAGCGCTATGTGACTCCCGGTGGTTTGTCGATGCGGACGATGCGATCGGGTTCCATCGCTGAGCAAAATCTCCAAGCTCAGACGCCCGAAACTCCTCGGTTTATCGAACTCGGTGCAGCAGGCGATCGAGGCGATATCGAGTTGCAAAGTCGGATTGCTCAAGGTGTCAGCAAGCGGCGCGAACAAACTAAGATGTTCAAGCTGACGACTACTTCTGACAAAGTAGCTTTGAAAACTTTAATTCAAGCTGCTTACCGTCAAATTTTTGAACGCGATTTAAATCCCTACGTTGTGAAGAATGAATTCACGGCGCTGGAAAGCAAACTGGGCAACAATGAAATCAATCTCAAGGAGTTCATTGAGGCTTTGGGCTGCTCGTCGCTGTACATCAAACAGTTCTACGCACCTTATCCCAATACTAAGGTGATTGAGTTGGGTACGAAGCACTTCTTGGGCCGTGCTCCCCGCAATCAAGCGGAGATTCGGACTTATAACCAAATCTTGGCAAGTAAAGGGATTAAGGGCTTTATCAACGCGATGTTGAACAGCGTTGAATATGCCGAGGCTTTTGGTGAGGATACTGTTCCTTACCGCCGCTTTCCGACTCTACCGGCTGCTAATTTCCCGAATACTGAAAGACTGTACAACCAGTTGACTAAGCAGAATGGTGAGATTGTGGTTCCGAGTTTTGAGCCTGTGGCTGCTACTGACAGAAGCTAAGAACAAACTGCAAGAAAATTGATTTTGTAGGTTGACAAAAATCCTCCGTTACGGTAATGCTGTAGCGGGGGATTTTTGGTGATGTTACCTTTAACACCTGAAGATGTCTGGATGAAAAAGGCTCACCGCTTTGATCCATCCCTAGCTTCCTTTGGTGGTGATGAAAAGGCTGATCAGGAGTGGCTAGCTACTCAGTCGGAGGAAGCGCAGGCTGAATCGAAATCGGCAACGGAGTGGCTCAAGACTCAAGAAAAACAGCCGGCTGAGGTGTAGTAAAAGAAAAGACATTCACAAAGAAGATAACGACAATGATCGCAAACAGAAGTGAGGACAAGTCAATAGACCTAAGTTCACAAAGGTTCTATCATGGCACTAAGGCAAATCTGAAGCAGGGAGACCTGATTGAACCCGGCTTTAATTCAAACTACGGTAAGAGGAAGAAGGCATCCTATGTCTATCTAACCGCCACCTTGGATGCTGCTATTTGGGGAGCTGAACTTGCCTTGGGCGAAGGGCCAGACAGAATTTATATAGTAGAGCCGACTGGTCCGATAGAAGATGACCCCAATTTGACGGACAAGAAGTTCCCTGGAAACCCAACAAAGTCATACCGTTCTCGGAATCCGCTACGGGTCTCTGGTGAGGTTACAGATTGGCAGGGACACACTCCAGAACAGCTCAAAGCCATGAAGGAGCATCTTGAGCGGCTTAAGCAACTTGGTATTGAGGCAATCGAGGATTGAGCAAAAATGTGAAAATAAAGTCGCAATTCACTTTTACCCGCGAGGGAATTAAAACTTTATAGACTTATTGAAATTTGCAAAATTCTAACATCCGTTTGATTTTTGGTAACTGTCTTTCCGATTTCCGAAAAGCCAGCCAGATGCGATTAGCAACAGCCTGTGCAGGTTTGAGGACAAGTGTCAAGCGATTTTCTTTTACCGAATTTGCACACAAGTAGTCGGGAAAAACGCTATTTGGCTGCCCAACGATTCAGAAATTTACCTCGAATAGCAGTTGACATTCAATATCCGATCAAGTAAGTTTTTGAGTAGCAATTACAAGGTTTAGTTTTCCTGCTTTGAGTAGTTGTATTAACTCGGGCGTTAACCCAAATTGCACGGTGTAAAAAGTGCGATCGTCCTGCGGTAATTGACTGAGAATTCGTTCGGTAAAAAATTCTTGGGGCGTACCGATTATGATGGTTTGCGGAGTTTGGGCTGTTGAGTTTTTGTGGGGAAGTGATGCAAGTTTCTCGATCGCACCAGCAATTTAAGTATACAGTATTTGTCCCGCTTCCGTGGGAACCATCCGCCTCGGAGTCTTTTGAAACAAGGGATTTCCCCAAATCTGACTCTAGGGCTGCGACGTGTTGGCTAACAGCCGGTTGCGTGAGTTGGAGGACTCGGGTGGCACCGATACAATTCCTAGGCGGTAAACCTCAATAAAGCTAAAGCTGCGATACCGTGGAAAGTTAATCATATAGCAGAAGGAAGAAGGAATAAGGAATAAGGGAAAGCAATTCCCCGCAATGGTTTCAGGAATAAAGAACGCGGTAATAACCTTGGCGGTTGCTATAAAGAGATTTATATTTACCCAATAATTTGATAATTTGTATTCTAGATAAATTCGGTCTAGGATGAAAACAACAGGCACAAAAACATTCGCAAAAGGAATAAACTATGACTAGCCAAAAAGTTCTGATTGTTTTAACCAGCCACGATACACTGGGCGACACTGGTAAAGAAACGGGTTTTTATCTCGCAGAGGTGACTCATCCATTGGACGCATTTACTCAGGCGGGATTAGCGGTAGATTTTGTCAGTCCCAAAGGCGGCAAAGCTCCAATGGTTGGAGTTGATTTAGAAGACCCGCTAAATAAGGCTTTTTTAGACGATTCAAAGCAGGTTTTTCGAGTTGAAAATACGCTCAATCCCGCACAAATTGATTCCGCAGAATACAGCGCTATTTTCTATGCTGGCGGACACGGGACGATGTGGGATTTTCCCGATCATCAAGAACTCGCTGAGATTGCTGCTGCTATTTACGAAGCAGGCGGCATTGTGGGTGCTGTCTGTCACGGGCCGGCCGGGTTAGTCAATATTAAGTTATCTGATGGCGAATATTTGGTTGCTAACAAGACTGTGGCTGCTTTTACTAATGAAGAGGAAGCTGCGGTGGGACTGACTGAAATAGTGCCGTTTTTGCTGGAGTCGAAATTAATTGAACGCGGGGCTAATTTTACGAAAGTTCCTAATTTTCAGGCTCATGTTGTTGCCAGCGACAGGCTCGTCACAGGCCAAAACCCCGCTTCCGCAGCAGGTGTCGGTCACAAAATGGTAGAATTGATCGAAAATAAGTAAATCGAACAAAATATCACACAGAGAAACCCAGTTGCTTAAAAAACACCTTCGCGCGTAAGTCAAAATGCTCTAAAAAAGTAGGTTGGGTTGAGGTATTCGTACCCAACCTATTCTGAAAATAGCGAAGGTATGATTTTAAAAATCTGGTTTCGGGATACCTAATTACTACCTGTTTTTGTTTGTTCGGTTAACCGTACTCAAATAGCCACTTTAATCTGAGAACATTACTGCTAAATTTTCGTCTGCGATGTCGATGAAGTCGCGATCGCTGTACGAAGATAAGTTACTTAGTTATGGGTTTTAGTGAAGTGGATTTATTCCCAGCAGGCAAAAATTAAGTATAATTTTGGAGTGCTAGTTTAGGGAGGTATCGAGATATTGAACGCGCCATAAAACATCAGAATAACTTGGGAATGTGTGCTGATTATTACCATATCTAAACGAATAAGCTGTTAGGGCATAATGTAGTTGTGAGCGAACAGGGTATGGAACTAAATTTACAGAAATTTTATAGCGCCTGCAATCCCAGCTACACCCTGGCAGTAGCAAATCAACAAGACCGACAATACTATATCGATTTCTCTTCAGTGCGGGGCGGCACAATTGTAGAACAATTGGAGCGCACCATCAGCCGTCTGTCCCCCGATGCACCTACGTGTCAATTATTCACCGGTCACATCGGCTCTGGTAAATCAACAGAATTGCTGCGGCTGCAAGCTCAATTGCACCAACAAGGATTTCATGTTGTTTACTTTGAGTCGAGTAAAGACTTAGACATGGCAGATGTAGATATCACTGACATTTTGTTGAGCGTTGCTCGTCAGGTGAGCGAAAGCATTGAGAAAATGAAAATCAAGCTGCAACCGACGGGTTTTAAAGCTTTGCTCAAAGGAGTTGCTGATGTTTTTCAAACTCAAATAGACTTGAGCGCTGAAGCTAATTTCCCTGGTTTTGGGGAAATAAATGCCAGCACGGAGGGAGAATTTTCTCTGGCGTTGGGAATTGGCAAAATTACTGCTAAGGCGAAAGATGCTCCGAATCTGCGATCGGAGTTAAGGCAATATTTGGAGCCGCGAACTAACGTAATTTTAGATGCACTGAATAAGGAGTTGCTAGAACCGGCTAATCAAGAACTGAAACGCCAGGGAAAACAGGGACTTGTGGTAATTATCGACAATCTCGATCGCATACACCTGTGCGCGAAACCGACGGGGCGGCTTCAGCCGGAATATTTGTTTGTCGATCGCGGCGAACAGTTGGCAAGACTAAATTGCCACGTCGTGTATACAATTCCTTTGGTGCTGATTTTCTCTAACGATTTGGGCCAGTTGACCAATCGGTTTGGGGTTGATCCGAAGGTTTTGCCGATGGTGCCGGTGCAGTTGAGCGACGGTTCTGAGTGCTCTGAGGGTGTCGAATTGCTGCGGCAGATGGTTCTGGCGCGGGCTTTTCCGACGGTGCACCCTTCGCAGCGCTATGCTTTGGTAGGCAAAGTTTTTGACTCTGCAGAAACTCTCGATCGCCTGTGTCGAGTCAGCGGTGGTCATGTCCGCAACTTGCTGCAACTACTGTATGGCTGTCTGCAGAAACAAGACCCTCCTCTGTCGCGGGAAACTTTGGAAAATGTGATCGTCCAGCGCCGCCACCAGCTTACTTTGGCGATCGAACCTGATGAGTGGCAATTGCTGCGCCAAGTATCCGCTACCAAAACTGTGAGTGGGGAAACTAAATACCAAATATTGCTGCGGAGTCTCTGGGTGTTTGAATACCGTTACGGCGAAGATTATTGGTTTGATGTCAATCCGATTTTGGCTGACGCCAAAGAGTTTCGGCAAACAGTTGAGAGTTGACAGTTGACAGTTGACGGTTGACAGTTGATCGGGCAATGCTGTTGACGGTTGACTGTTGACTGTTGACTTTTGTTAGTTTTCCTAGCACATCCTGCTACAATAACGCCCTTATTCTTTAGTTCGCTAGAAGTGAACTTCGTTTGACCGAAGAGCGATTTCAACCATCAACAGTCAACCGTCAACAGTCAACCGTCAACAGTCAACCGTCAACAGTCAACACTCCACTAACAAAAATGATTAAAGGCACTACTAAACTGTTGGGAGTAATTGGTCATCCCGTCGAACATTCTTTGTCGCCGGCGATGCACAATGCTGCTATTTCCCACTTGGGAGTCGATTTTGTTTACTTGCCGTTTCCGGTAAAACCAGGGGATTTAAAAGCTGCTCTTGCAGGATTTGCGGCGATCGGCGTTCGGGGATTTAGCATCACGATTCCGCACAAACAAGCAATCTTACCGCTGTTGTCGGAAGTTTCCCCGATCGCCCGATCGATCGGCGCAGTCAATACCGTATACCTGACTGACAAAGGTTGGTGCGGCACAAATACTGACGTTGAAGGCTTTCTCGCGCCGCTGCAAACCCCCCCAACCCCCCCTTACCAAGGGGGGGCTAAAGACGCGACCTCTCCCTTAGAAACGGGCAATACGGCTGTTGAATCCTGTCCCCCCCCTTACCAAGGGGGGGCTAGGGGGGGTTCCGAAGAAACGGGCAATACGGCTGTGGAATCCTGTCCCCCCCCTTACCAAGGGGGGGCTAGGGGGGGTTCCGATTGGAGTCAGAAAGTAGCGGTAATTTTGGGGAATGGCGGGGCGGCGAGGGCTGTTGTGGCTGGATGCGCTCAATTGGGATGTGCAGAGATTCACGTTGTCGGCCGCAGCGAACAAAATTTAGCGGAATTTCAGCAGAGTTGGGTCAATTCTCCGATGCCCGTGCAGAATTTGCAGGTGCATACTTGGGATAATTTGTCAATGTTAATTTCGCAGGCAGATTTGCTGGTGAACACGACGCCTGTGGGGATGTATCCGCAGGGGGAAAAGTCGCCGGTTGCGGTTGGTGAGATCGATCGAATTTCCGCAGGTGCGATCGTCTATGATTTAATTTACACCCCTAATCCTACCCAGTTTCTCAAAGATGCACAGATTCGGGGAGCGCGAGCTATTGACGGACTCGAAATGCTAGTTCAACAAGGAGCGGCCGCCTTAAAAATTTGGCTGGATCAAGAATCCGTCCCAGTTGATGTGATGCGCCAAGCCTTGCGCCAGCATTTAGGTCTAGATTAATGCCATTTCTTCAAAAAGTAGCTGTAGTTTTCAGAATTCATATAAGTAGGAATTTGAGGCTGAATTCGCGCTAAGCTGAAAATTAAAATATACTTGCCCCGCCATTTATGAAATTTCGAGCTATCAGCCTTTTTTTTGCTACTTGCCTAATCGGAATTTTTAGTTTGGTATTCACTCCACCTGCTTGGGCTCTGACCCCGATTAAACTTTCCGACCTTTCTTATCGCGAATGTCCGGCAGAAATGGGAGAAGGAACAGTCACCAGCGGCAGTTCTATGGAAGCTACCTGCTTTTTGATTACTGGGAAAGCTGAAAATAGCAGCGGCAAACCAGTTGTCAATGCCGATATTTTCGGCCGCATTTATGATGCTGACGACAATCCGGTGATGCAAAACCGGACTCGCTTGGGTTCTATAGAAGAAGTTCCTCCCGGAGTTAGCGATTTTCAGCTCAGAATTTCGGTTGCCGCCAATCAACGAACACCTTTGAAGCTCAAGCAATTTAAAGCTACAGGTTTTACTGGCGTGGTTCGCCGCTAACAAAACTCTTGGAGATTTTAGATTGGTGATTTGAGATTTTGGGTTGGCTGCCTGTGAAATTGCGATGCAGTTTTCGATTTTAGATTGGTGATTTGAGATTTGAGATTGTTGAGTGGGTGGCAATTTCTCATTTCTAATGTAAGACTAACTCCCCAGCTTTTCAACCGGGGAGTAAATCTAAAAATGTCAAATCTAAAATTTAGTTGCGGGCAGGTAAGTCGGCCAAACAATTTACGCTCGATGCTTAAAAACTTAAGCTTTTCAAACTACAAAGATGTTTGCAAGCTGGTCAAAAGACCGATCAAGAATTCCGAGCCGAACTGAAGTACAAAAAACGCAATCAGTGGCGAAAAGTCAATCCCTCCCAAGGGGGGGATAATCGAGCGGAATAGATTGAGGTAAGGGTCTGTTAACTGACTCAAAATCGAAAAGGGGGGGTCGTACCAATTGATATTGGGGAACCAGCTTAACAGCACTCTAAAAATCATCAGGACTAGATAGATTTGCAGAAATGTGGACAGCGTGGTTGCCAAAAGGGCTATTGAAGAACTCATAAATTTTGCTTCTAGTTTGAGTAAAGTTTACAGACACTTTAACTGTGAGTTTAGCATAGCTGGGGGAGTCAGAGAGGATGGAGAGGGGGAGAGGGGGAGACCAAGAGCGTTTTTGTTGTTCCTTGTTCCTTCTGTCTCCCCCTTTTAGCTGGAAAGATGAAGAGAGAAATGTGCGACAGTTGACCGATCGCCCGCATTGATCTGCCCGACTAATCTAAAATTTTAAATGGATTCAGGAGTCTGGGGCGATAGAACCCTCGCTACCGGGCGCCGGTGCGTTGCCGTTTACGTCGCCGAGTTGCAGCCGCACGTCATCTATTGCCTGATTTAGCTGGGCAATTTTATCTTCTAAACTCAGCCTTGCTACTTCCATCCCTTCGGCTTCGAGTTGGCTGGCTTTCCTCTGGCGGATTTTTCTGGTTTTTGCGTCTGAAGGTTCACTCAGCAAAGCTTCAGCAGCGCGCCGCGACAGCACCGCGCCCAAAACTGCACCCACCAAGCCGCCAACGGCAGCTCCGGCAATAAATCCCCCTGTAAAACCCTCTCGATTACTCATAGCTCAACTCAACTGCGCGATATTTCCTTGATTTGTTTATTTTGACACTCTCCCGGTGAGAAACCGGGAGATTGTTAGTTGTCAGGTGTTGCAAAATTTGAGGAGGATGGTTGTGGGGTGTCCCGCCTGCTGTGAAAATACACGCCTTCGGGATCAGGGGCCCATCCCCCAAAACCATCAAAATCATCCCGCAATTATGCAACACCGTCAGGTAAGGCGAGAATTCCGACTTCAGAGTTAAAGCGGATCATTTCCAAAGATCGATCGCCATACAAATCTTCAATGTGTTCCAAGCAGCACTCGATCGCGAAATCGTTCAATTCAGTCGGCTCAACGCCGTACATTTCCTGAAACACCTCTGAGTCTACCCGACAAAAGCGCGGGCGATCGGCATAAATTCCGCATTCTCTGGTGGTTTTGTCAAAATTGATACACCAACCGTCATCTCCGACTAAGCTCAAATAGACCGCTAATTCGTCTTCAGATAAATACTCGTCTAAGTCTGGGCGCTCTGTTGGGTCGAGGTAACAACAAGCACCGCACTGCTTTACGCAACGCCAAGTAGCCATAGTTTGATTTTAGATTTTAGATTTTAGATTTTAGATTTTAGATTCGGAGCATTATGTGGAAAATGCCAAACTTTAGGAGACTAGAGCTCTTCAAGTATATCAATTGCCAGCGCCGGAGGCGGATATCCCGAAGGGGCGGTTCGATTTGAGCTTTGAGATTTTAGATTTGAGATTTGGGGGACTTTCCGGGAAGGGGCATCAAGTCCCTGGTTTCCTGTGACTGAGAGGTCGATCGTAGTTTACATTTTGTTGAATTTTGTAAAGTTCCTTAAAAAATAGGGTCGATCGCCCGGTAAAATCAGAAGCGGATTTTCTAATTCAACAATCTAGACTTAATCACTACAGTCAGGAGGACAAATGGACTTTATAACCGATCTTTTCAGTGGTCTGGGTGGTGTAGACTACCAACTCATTGTTCAGGTAGCTTTACTCGCAGCCGTCGTGCTTTCTGGCCCGATCGTGATTTTTCTCTTGGCAGCTAAAGGCGGCGACCTGTAATTATAGCACGCTCCGGGGCGATCGAGAGTTGGGAGTTTTGAGTTTTAAATTATGCAAAATTCACAACGCTCGATCGCCAATTTTCCCTGCTGCACGAGCTTTCCGATCAAATAGCGAGTTATCAAATACCCAGGGCGTGTTTAGCAGTTTGAATCAAATTCTCAAAAAAAGGTAGAGATACATCGACTTCTCTAGCATCTTTGCGGGAGTTGCCTAACAAACCGATGTTTTGTCCGGGTGCAACAGCCAAAACTTGTCCTTGAGAGTTGCGAATTCTCAATTCCTCGATCGAGCCTGCAGGAGACAGACTGCAAGAATAAGTGCGATCGCAATAATCAAACTCAACTTTTCCGAACCTCGGTGGCCTGGAAGTAGCAGCATTTGCCGGTAGCCGAACGCCCAACAATTCTAACTCAACCGATGTCTTGCCATTAAAACTATTTTCCCGCAATCGGTAAGCAATATCAACCCGCCGAGGCAAAGGAAAATATTCGCCCCAACGCCAAGCAATCGCCTTCACACTAGCCGATACATTTCCATCTTGAGTTGCAGTTAGTTTAACGTGACCTCCTTTACCAACAATTTTCTGTTCAGTTATGCAAACATTAGGCGTCCAAAATACAGGAGCCTTATTTTCAATCCCGCAAGGTTCCAGAGCATCAATTTGTCGGTAAAGGTCAAGATTAATCTCAGCCAAATCTGCTCGCACATCAACTGAAACCAGCGGTTTTAGATGTTCCGGCTGCAAACATTGATTAGCAAAAATTGACAGTTGATTGCGGAATTGTTCGAGATTATCAGCCGGCATCGAAAAACCGCCAGCCGCTTTGTGTCCGCCAAATTTAGTTAATAAATCCGCGCAAAAATTCAGCCCGTCAAATACATTAAACTCAGGAATTCCCCTCGCCGAACCCCGGACAATTTTATGGGCGACCGTCCCTACAGCCTCGTTTTCGCCAGCCTCATCCTCAAAAGTACCGATAAAAACGGGTACGCCGTAGCGTTCCACCAACCGAGAAGCTACAATCCCGATCACCCCGTGGTGCCAACCCGGTTGCACGACAACTAAAACTCGTTCTTGCTGCAAATCGAGATCACTTTCCTCGCACCAAGCAATGGCTTCCTGCTCAATTTCCTGGCACAATTCCTGCCTGCGCTGATTGATTTGTTCGCACTGCATCGCGTTTTTGAGAGCCAATTCGCGATCGTCCGTAGTCAGCAACTCTATCACAATTTGAGGATCAGCCAGCCGCCCCACAGCATTGATCCGGGGCCCAAGCCTAAAACCAATATCTTCAGGCTTTAAGGAATTATTAGTTTTATTTTGCGAGTTGAGAAGTGAGGGACTTTCCCCACTTCCCGGCTGCACTCCCGCCACCTGAATCAAAGCCTGAATACCCGCCAATTGGGAGTGAGGCAACAGCCGTAAACCCCGCTTTACCCAACGCCGATTCACTCCAGTCAAAGGCGCTAAATCCGCAATAGTTCCTAAAGTAAATAACTCCAGCAGCGGATTCACCAATCCCCCAACTTTCTGCATATCCTGAGCCAAAGTAATCGCCAAAACATAAGCAACACCTACGCCAGCCAAACCGCGATAAGGCGAAGATTCTGCAATTAATTTCGGGTTGAGAATAGCATCTGCCGGGGGCAGTTTTGGCGGCAAATCGTGGTGGTCTGTAATAATAACTTTGACACCGAGTTCTCGCGCTCTAGCAACCGGGCCGTAGGCTGCAATTCCGTTGTCAACTGTGAGAATGAGAGCGACACCTTCCGAGTGAAATTCTTCTACAATGCGATCGTTAATCCCATAACCTTCTCGCATCCGGCTGGGAATAGCATAATCCACATTCGCCCCCAGCAGCCTCAGAGCGCGTAGCAACAAAGCCGTGCTCGTCATCCCGTCAGCATCGTAGTCGCCGCAAATCGCAATTTTTTGCCCTCCTGAAATCGCCTCCCGCAACAGTTTGACACTCGCAGCCAAATCGGGAAACTCATCGGTTGGCGCGGGCAAAATCAGAGATTCCGGTTCGATAAACCCTTGCACTTCTTTAACCGAATCGATGCCCCGGTTAATCAGTACCTGTGCCAGCAAGGGCGACAAACCGATTTCTGCGGCAAACTGTTCGGCTTGCTGCGTTTGAGGCGAATAAATTTGCCACCGTTGGTTTGGCAATCGGTGAAAATGCGGGGGTACAGATGTCGGTAGCTCTTGCACGGAAGCTGAGGTTTAAATATACATAGTTAATCTTACCTAATTAAGTGCATCAGTCCATCAATTTTAGATTTTAGATTTTAGATTTTAGATTGATGCTGATGAGTTTTTTGGGTAAAATCCAAAGGTTGTTTGTAGGAAAGCTTTTTTCGGAAGCTCTCACCCCACCCCAATAGGGATACAAGCCCCCGACAGCAGTCGTGGAGACCAAAAAATTTTAGACCAAAGTTGAAACCCCCCAGATTTATCTGTGGAGTCAATCTAAAATCTCGAATCTCCAATCGACTGGCGGCAGCCGAAGAACTAAGTTTACCAGGCATTTGCGCCGCCCGCGCTAGGGCGCTGAGTGCTAATTTAATGAGGAGACTTGCATGAGTGGCGATCGACCGCCTTGGTTTAAAGTTGCATTACAGGTTCGGGGGTCTGTCATTCCCTCAATTTTGCCCCGCGTTTTGCTGTGCGGCGGCTTTGGAGTTCTTATTTCCCTGCTGCACTTTTTTAAGTGGCCAGTTTCCTTACCAATTTTGTCGAGTATTGTACCGAGTATTGTCCTGGGTTTACTGTTAGTTTTTCGGACAAATACAGCCTACGAAAGATTTTGGGAAGGTCGAAAAATGTGGGGAACTTTAGTCAACAACGTCCGCAATTTGGCGCGCCAAATCTGGGTAGCAATTGAGGAAAAAGACCCGCCGGATATCGAACTAAAAAAGTCAGTTTTGCGCCTGTTACCTGCCTTTGCAGTGGCCCTGAAACTGCACTTGCGGCAACAATCAGTAAATCCAGAGTTGGAGCCGTTAATGTCCCCAGTGCACTACCAAAAGCTCAAGTCGATGAACAATCCGCCTCTAGAAATTGCCTTTTGGATTGAGGATTACTTGCACGAGCAGTATGAGGGCAATTGCGTTGATGTCTATCAGTTAACTGCTATGAAGGAGTTGATCAACTCTATGATTGATGTATTAGGTGGCTGCGAGCGGATTTTGAAGACGCCTATCCCTTTGGCTTACGCGATTCACTTGAAACAACTATTGTTGCTTTACTGTTTGGCACTGCCCTTTCAAATGGTGAACGATTTGACTTGGGGAACCGGCCCTATTGTGGCTTTAATTAGTTTTACTTTGTTCGGCATCGAAGAAATCGGCATTGAAATAGAAAATCCCTTCGGGCACGATGACAATGATTTGCCTTTGGACAATATTTGTGCTGCCATGCAGCGCAATATCGACGATTTAATTTCTTTCTCTCCTAGCGTTCACGAACACGTGAAAGATAAGTAGAGTCATTCGATTTTAGATTTTAGATTTTAGATTTTAGATTGGTAGATAAAATCTAAAATCTAAAAGCTTCTGGTTAATTTTTAACAAGAAACCGCATTAACCCCGCTAATACTAACAATACAGGTGTCAGCCAATCTCCCCACCGCACGTACAAAGTTCGAGTTTGCCGCCGATAAATAGTAGCATCTCGGACTTCATAGGTATTAATTCCCGACTTCCAAATCGTTTCGCCCCGAGGATTTACAAAAGCAGAGTAACCCGTATTAGTTGCGATAACTGCCCATCTATCCGTCTCAATTGCCCGCATCACATCTAAAGCGTGATGTTGAGCTAACATCGGCGGTTTGTAATGGGCATTATTGGAAGCTGTGAGCATAAATTCGCCTCCATTCGCCGCCTGATATCGGAAAATTTCCGCAAACGCGGAATCGTAACAAATTCCGACAATGGCGCGGCCAAACGGCGTATCAAACAATTGTTTAGAATTACCGGGTACTAAATGAGCATCTAAGGGAGAAAGCCGATTAATAATCCCGCCTAAGATTTCGTAAAAAGGGATATATTCGCCTAAAGGAACTAGCTTTAGTTTATCGTAGCGGCCGACAATTTCTCCAGTGCGATCGATCGCCAATAAGCTGTTAGTGATACTATTCTCTTGCTGTCCGAATCCTCCAACCCAAGCCACAACGCCGCGTTCGAGAATAGCTTGGTAAAAGGAAAGAGTAGAACGCTGATACTCGTTTGTCCAGATAAAAGGCAAAGCTGTCTCTGGAATTAACACAGCATCGACTTTTCTGTCTGCTAACTGTTTGTACCCAGTGGTGTAACCTTCCAAAGCGCGCCCCCAACCCGCTGAGTCAAACTTAATCTCGTTAGGAATATTGCCTTGAATAATGCCAATTTTTAATGAGGTTCCCGCCTCTTGATTCAAAGGGCGATTGTACAAACTCCAGCCTGCAATATGCAAAACTAAAAATAAACCCGCAGGCCAAATATAAGCAACCCACTTCTTCCCTCGGACTTCTCCCTTCTTACCTCGGACTCTCTCCTGCTTCCATCCATCCGTTACATCCGTTACATCCGTTACACAATCCGTTGCCGAACTTCCTTCTTCCTTCTTCCTTCTTCCTTCAATAAAAGCTTCGGCGATTAAGCCATTTACTGCTACAATAGCGGCTGTTACTGCGCTGGGCCCGGAGAGTTGACCGAGGTGCAATATTGCTAAATTGTGGGGGCTTTGCGTGTAAGATAGTGATGTCCACCACAGCGAACCTGTACTCCAAATACTTTCTAAGGCGCACCACAAAGCTGTGCCAATTAAAACGCGAGTTAATGCTGAAAATTGAGCTTTACCCCCCCCAGCCCCCCCTTGTAAAGGGGGGGAGTTAAGAATAATAAGATCGGAGCTACCCCCCCCAGCCCCCCCTTGTAAAGGGGGGGAGTTAAGAATAAGATCGGAGCTACCCCCCCCAGCCCCCCCTTGTAAAGGGGGGGAGTTAAGAATAAGATTTGGATTTTTTCGGGGTAAAGTTAGGGAGTTGAGAATTACAAATAGCCACGCCCAAACGGAGACTAATGCTGCTCCCCAGAGGGTGATGAATGCCCAGCAAAAAAGTGCGATCGCCAAACTCGGCCACCAAGGAACTCCCAACCAAGTCATCGGGTGAATTCCCATAATCCAAGATAAAGCTAATCCGTGATAGCCAATTCCCCAGAGTGAAGGAAGAAGGAAGAAGGAAGAAGGAAGAAGGAAGAATTTTTGTTGTTTTACTTCTTGCTTTGGCCTTTCATAACTAACAACCAAAACCCACAGGGGAGCTAATGCTACCCAAGCCAACAGCCAAGCATTTACTGGTGCGGTTGTCAATGCCATCAAAATGCCGCTGAAAAGTGCGATCGCCCAGGCTAATGTTTTGGATTTATGAACCACGAGTTTTTCAAATTTGTGCCTGTTAAATATCGCCACTTTGATGATTGCCAAAAATAATAATTCTTAATCAATATATCAGATCGATCGGGAAGAAGAAAGCTCGGAAACGCGCAGTGTACGGGATTTAACAGATTTAACGGATTTAACTCACATCTTGCACCCTTCTCAAGAACAGGCAAGATGCCTGTTCCACAAAGAGTTAATTTTCTTGTGGAACAGGCCGAAAAGCCTGTTCCTAAACAATTAATTGAGAATGGTGCAACATCTCAAATTTAACGGATTTAACAGAAAAAAATCTCTCAAATTCTACTTGCCAAAACAAAAAGCGCCCCTATTTCTAGGAGCGCTTTTTGTTAATCAAAAGCTAAATTTAGCCGTTGATGGAAGGAGCAACCATTGCTACTGGGGTGACTTCACCGGCGGCCAAGTCGAGGGGGAAGTTGTGAGCATTGCGCTCGTGCATTACTTCCATACCCAAGTTAGCGCGGTTGATGACATCAGCCCAAGTGTTGATCACGCGACCTTGCGAGTCGATAACCGATTGGTTGAAGTTGAAACCGTTCAAGTTAAACGCCATCGTGGAAATACCCAAAGAGGTAAACCAGATACCGACAACTGGCCATGCACCTAACAAGAAGTGCAAAGAACGGCTGTTGTTAAAGCTTGCGTATTGGAAAATCAAACGACCGAAGTAGCCGTGGGCTGCAACGATGTTGTAGGTTTCTTCTTCTTGACCGAATTTGTAACCGTAGTTCAAAGATTCAGTTTCGGTTGTTTCCCGAACCAAAGAAGATGTTACCAAGGAACCGTGCATGGCGGAGAACAGAGCACCGCCGAAGACACCAGCAACTCCCAACATATGGAAGGGGTGCATCAGGATGTTGTGCTCGGCTTGGAACACGATCATGAAGTTGAATGTGCCGGAGATACCCAAGGGCATACCGTCAGAAAAGCTGCCTTGTCCGATCGGGTAAATCAAGAATACTGCGGTGGCTGCTGCAACTGGTGCAGAGTAAGCGACGCAGATCCAAGGACGCATACCTAAACGGTAGGACAGTTCCCATTCACGACCCATGTAGCAGAAAATGCCAATCAGGAAGTGAAATACTACCAATTGGTAGGGGCCGCCGTTGTACAACCATTCATCGAGGGAAGCCGCTTCCCAGATGGGATAGAAGTGAAGCCCGATCGCATTCGATGAAGGAACAACAGCACCAGTAATGATGTTGTTGCCGTACATCAAGGAACCAGCAACGGGTTCGCGGATGCCGTCGATGTCTACTGGAGGGGCTGCGATGAAGGCGATGATGTAGCAGATGGTGGCACTCAGCAAGGTAGGAATCATCAAGACGCCGAACCAACCGATGTAAATCCGGTTGTCAGTGCTAGTTACCCACTCGCAGAACCGTTCCCAAACGTTGCCGCTTTCGCGACGCTGTACGGTTGTTGTCATTTGGTTTATGATGGCTTAATTGAATTTTCAAGGTTCGTTGTGGGGATGCCCCACGCTTATATTAGTAACACCATTCACTAAAGTTTGCCAAGGGATTACTGCTGACAATTTAAAGATTTTACAAACATTTACAACCACTTGATTATTAGTAAAGATTTGTAGTTTTTTACAAAGTAATATTACACACCACACTGTTTAAATATAGCGACCTGAAGAACTGAATCTATTGTCTGTAGCTTGGTTCAGCAGTTCGAGCAAATTATTTTGGTTCAGGTCGATTCTCTTTTAATTTAAATATCTGTTAATTAGGTCGTGAAGAGATGATTCGTAATATTTATTTACATATCATCGGTGGATTCTGAGAGGGGAAATTTTTATCGGGAGAATACTGAAAACCGGGTTTCTAGTGCGGGCTGCATTCTCAATAATCTCCAATCAACCGGGTTTATTGACGAAAAAAGAAACCCGGTTTCTGAAGCGCTTGGCAATAGAAATCAACCGGGTTTCTGAGGATGAGTCCGCAAGTTCTGCGTAAAACTTAGCCTTTAGCCTGGGGGCCAGTTCATCTGCCGTCCGCCGAGAATGTGAAGGTGCAGGTGGTCTACAGTTTGGCCGCCGTCGCTGCCGCTATTAATGACGACCCGATAGCCGTTGCTAAGTCCGAGTTGTTCTGCTACCCGCTTGACAGTCAGCAGCAAGTGTCCCATCAGAGCATGATCTTCTGACTCGGCATCGGCTAATTTGGCAATAGGCTGTTTGGGAATGACGAGGATGTGGACGGGTGCTTGCGGATGGATATCTCGGAACGCGAGGGCCAAGTCGTCTTCATAAACGATGTCTGCGGGAATCTCTTTGCGGATGATTTTGCTGAAAAGCGTTTCTTGAGTTGTCATGGGTTGTTAACGAAGGAAGAAGGAAGAAGGAAGAAGGAAGAAGGAAGAGGGAAGAGGGAAGAAGGCGGAAGTGGGAAGAAGGCGGAAGTGGGAAGGGGGAAGGGACAGAGGTTCGAGGGAAGACGCAGCAGGAGAGAAGGAAGAGGAGAAAAGGAAGAGGCAAGGAAAAGTTTTTCTTGCCTCTTCCGATATTCATTAGTCATTGTTAATCATAATAGATGATGAATCAAGGACAGGCAAATTAAGGATAAAGAAAAATGCTTGCTAGGGTTTGGAGTGCATCGATCGTTGGAATTGACGCGGTAAAGGTTGGTGTTGAGGCTGATGTGTCAGGGGGGCTACCGAAAATTGTGGTTGTGGGATTGCCCGATTCTGCGGTGCAAGAAGCTAAAGAAAGGGTTAAGGCTACGCTAAAAAATTCGGGATATGCTTTTCCGATGCGGAGTATTGTGATTAATTTGACTCCGGCGGATTTGCGGAAGGAAGGGCCGAGTTTTGATTTGCCGATCGCCATTGGCATTTTAGCAGCATCCGAACAAGTCAGCGGTCAACTTTTGGGAGATTATTTGTTTTTAGGGGAACTTTCTTTAGATGGGAGTTTGCGGCCTGTGGCTGGGGTTTTGCCGATCGCCGCTGCTGCTGCCAAAATGGGTATTTCGGGGTTGGTTGTACCGGCTGGTAACGCGCAGGAAGCGGCTTTGGTACACGGAATATCTGTTTATGGTTTTGAGAATATTTTTGCTGTTACTGATTTTTTGAACAATCCTGAAGTTTATTCGCCTGTAGAAGTAAACGGTAGAGAAGAGTTAGCAAAAACGCGGTTTTCTGGTCTAGATTTAAAAGATGTAAAGGGGCAAATTCACGCGCGGCGGGCTTTGGAAATTGCGGCGGCGGGGGGACACAATTTAATTTTTGTGGGGCCGCCAGGGAGCGGTAAGACTATGTTGGCGAGGCGTTTGCCGGGTATTTTGCCGCCGCTGACTTTTGATGAAGCTTTGGATGTGACTCAGATTCATTCGGTGGCGGGGTTGTTGAAGGATAAGGGAAGCTTGGTGGGCGATCGACCTTTTCGCAGTCCTCACCATTCGGCATCGGGGCCTTCTTTGGTAGGTGGCGGCAGTTTTCCGCGTCCGGGTGAAATTTCTTTAGCACATCGCGGCATACTTTTTTTGGATGAATTAACTGAGTTTAAAAGAGATGTTTTGGAGTTTTTGCGGCAACCGCTGGAAGATGGTTATGTGACGATTTCTCGGACTAGACAATCGGTGATGTTTCCTGCTCAATTCACTTTAGTTGCGAGTACGAATCCTTGCGCTTGTGGTTATTACGGAGATTCAATCCAACAGTGTACTTGTTCGCCGCAAAAGAGGGAGCAATATTGGGCAAAACTTTCAGGGCCTTTGATGGATCGGATCGATTTACAAGTGGCGGTTAATCGTTTGAAACCCGAGGAAATTACGCGACAGCCGACGGGGGAGGAGTCGGAACCGGTGCGGGTGAGGGTGCAGCGGGCGCGAGAACTCGCTACTCGCCGTTTTCAGTCGGAATCTAGTTTGCGCTGTAATGCGGAGATGCAAAGCAGTCACATTAACCAATGGTGTCAGTTGGATGATGCTTCTCGGAATTTATTGGAGATGGCGATTCGGAAATTGGGGCTTTCGGCGAGGGCTAGCGATCGCATTTTGAAGGTTGCTAGAACTATTGCTGATTTGTCGGGGGATGAAAGCTTGAAAACGAATCATGTGGGGGAGGCGGTGCAGTATCGGACGATCGATCGCATGCAGTAAGTCAGCAACGGCTCAAAAGACACAATACTCCAATCCCCGACTTCTTAAAGAAGTTGGGGATCTAACAGTTGATTCGGTGATTTAAATCGCTTCTAAACATACGAAGTCCCACCAGATGGGGACTAAGGGCTTAAGGGGGTATTGAAGCTCGATTGATGTTATCCAATTATTTAATTGAGCAACTGAAACGCCCCGATGTTCCCATGTTGATTGTCTGATTTTGTGTGGCATGGTGCCAGTATCACTTGTGACAGTTGTGTAAGTTCTGTTAGTGTTACATTGGGAATGCGACAGCAAACCAAGGCAGCAGTTAAAGTGGCGATCGAGGAAACTTTAGACCAACTGCCCGAAAGCTAATCAACTGAAGTGTATCAGCGCAAATATCAAGAGGTTTATCAGCACGTCTAGGAATCTTATTCTGAGACCACACGCAGTATTTATACCACCGCAGCTAGAAGCTGGTGTCAATGCCACCCACCCACAGCTTTTGTCAAAAATTCCTCATAATTTCATCAAAAATTCATCAAGTTTTTACCCACTTTTTGTCGTTTTTACTGTAATTTATGATACCGATCGCCCAAGTTGCCCGAATCTCCACAACGGCCGAATTTTTAATATTTAATTTCCCGCTCTCGCTCTCCCTCGCTCTCCCTCGCTCTTCCTCCCTCTTCCTCTTTCTCTGGCCCCCTCTCCCTGTTTCACCATAAAATTTGAAATTTTTGAGTGACGAATTATGGCACGATCGCAGCGCGTTTTGATACCATTCAATCAAGCGCAAGACAATCAGGGAATGCACTGGAGGTGTGTAAATGGAGCTTTTGGCAGAACAAAAACGGTGCTTGGATTGCTTGGTAAGCTCGATCGAGCAATTGGGAGGTCGAGTAGACATTCCCAAGCTGGAGCAGATAGCTGAGCTAATCATTCAAACGATGAGAGGGCCTTGGCGCTACTTTCACACGTCGGAACACATTTTTGAGGTCGGGGGGTCAGTCGATCCGATCGAGGTGCTGGCTGCGCTGTTTCACGACCTCGTGTACGTGCAAGTCGATCAGGGCGTTAGTTTCAATATTAGCAGCGCCCTTTGTCCTTTTGTCAAAGAGGTGCGATCGCAGTTAGTTATTAGAGATGAAACCGAACTGCCCAACGATGCCATGTATCACCTAGTGGCCTCAGTATTTGGGTTTATTCCCGGCAAGACTCTCTCTCCGTTTGGCGGCCAAAACGAATTTTTGAGTGCCGTTATTGCTGCCAAATCTTTGGAGCCTTTTTTGCCAGCTAGTACGATCGCTGAGATCACAGCTTGCATCGAAGCTACTATCCCTTTTCGTCCCGTTTCGCCCAGTGGTTTGAGTGCGATCGAACTTTTGTACCAGCGTTTGGCAAATGCGAATCGCGATTTTAACTTGGGATGGAGCCATGCAGAAATTGTAGAAATTGTCAAGCGTGCTGTCAGGTTAGCAAATAGAGATGTCGAGAATTTTGCATCTCCAAATTCCTCTAATTTCTTAGACAATACCTGGAATTTGATGCCTGAAACCAACCACGAATTGAGCAATGTTAATTCCTATACTGTTGCCGGATATCGCAGGTCTCTGCAAAAAATGGAAGGATTTTTGAACTTCCTCAAACCAGAACTGGTTTTCCAGCAGTTTATGCAAGAGCCGGACGATGAAACCTACGCTAACCTGATTGCCCGAACTCGCAAAAATATCGAAGTTGCTAAACTTTATCTGGGGGTAAAGCTAATTACTATCGCCATTTTAGAAGCTCTTTCCTACCGTTTGGGCCGCGATATTCCGCTTTCAACTATGATGGGAGAATTACGCACACCAGGATTTAAAACTTCTGTTTTGGAGGATTACTTGCCCAACAGACAGAGCGCCTACCCATTAGAAAGTCAGTTACAAAGAGAAGTGTTAGACCTGCTAGAAATAGGACGCAATCAAGAATCGCGCTATGATATTAAAAACTCCCCGGTTTCTACGTTTATTATCAAATCTATCGGCTTTGCTGAAACTGAAAACTTTTTGAAGAAAGCTCAAGAGTTTTTTGCAGATCCTACTTCCTCGGAAGAGTTTCTCTCTTACTGCGCTCCCGATGTCATCGAGACCATCTCCTCCGGCGTGATGAAACTCTTTGACAGCAGGAAGACGGCTTTAGGGAAAGTTAAATTAGTTCACCAAACAGTTTCTTAGGATAGGTTGGCAAAATCTTAAAACGTTTTCCATCGCAGAAACCCGGTTTCTTGAGTTCAGCTACAATGTCCGGTTAGTTTGAGATGTTGCACCATTCTCGCTTAACAGGCTTTCGGGTCTGTTCCACAAAAAATGAGTTTTCTTGTGGGGAGTAGCGGTTGGGCAGGAGATCCCGCCTATAGCAGGCTTATTGATAATGGTGCAAGATTTCAGTTTAAACCATAAAAAAAGTCCTCTTTAACTCAGATGTTGCACCATTCTCAATAAGCCTTTTATGAACAGGCTTTTCGGCCTGTTCCACAAGAAAATTAACTCTTTGTGGAACAGGCCGAAAAGCCTGTTGCTGACAATGGTGCCAGATATCAGCTTTAAAGGACTTTAGCTATGAGTCAGGGGTTTGAACCTCTGGCGGACTAATTCGACATCAAACTTCTATTGCGGTGAACCAGCCGCACCCTCTGCCCCGGAGTTGCTATTAGGTACAGCCGTATCTGTAGGATTAGAATCGCTCTGGCTGTCGGTATTAGTTTCGCCGCTGGTACCTGTTCCAGGAGCGCCCTCACCTTGAGTTGGAGATGGAGTAGCTGAACTCTCAGGTGCTGGAGTTGGTGGAGTGGAATCTGGCTCATTCTGCGGAGTCGGAACCGTAGTATTGGTATTATTTGACGGCGAAGATGGAGACGGCGCTGCTTGCTGAGCGGGTGCATCTTGCTGCTGTGAATTTGGAATTGTAATATTGATATTGGGAGAAGGATTTGCTTGAGGAGCCGGAGTTGCCTGTTGAGCTGGACTTGGTTGAGGACTCGGCGTAGCGTTTTGAGCTGGAGATGGTTGAACCGGAACCGGAACAATCTTTTGAATGATCGTTTTTTCTCTCTCTATCGTCCGAGTCGGAGCTGGTGTTGCTGAAGGCTGATTCGCTTTCGGTACAACAATCACAGGAGCAGCAGTAGGAGTAGGAGCCTCCTCACCCCGATTGAAGTAATATACACTGCCCAGAACTAAGCCTACCAAAGAAGCAAGAAGAATCCCTAACAGTAACCCGCGACCAGCATTCTCGTTATCGCGGACTTCTTGGACTCCAACTTGGCGGTGGTTTTCGGCCATTTCACCCTGTACATAACCTTGGTGATGAGCTGCTTCTTGAGAAGCCTTCCCCGTTGTACTCGGAACACTTGTAGTAGTTCGCGTTGTACTGACGTGACCGTTAGTTGCATCGGTGTGAACTTCTTGATGAATTTCACGGCTAGAGCTATTTTCTTCGTTAGGTTTCATAATTATCTTCGGCACAACTATTCAAAAAATATTTGTCTGTAGGAGATGCTCTGGTTTGAAAACTTGAGCTAAGCTGTTGAGCATTTAAATCACTTATTTTGATTTACTGTCAAGATTCAGGTGTAAGCGTTGGGTGTTTGGCTCATGAGTTTAAATGCTTAACAGCTTTTAGCTTAGGGAGTTTAGAGAACTTTTGGTTTTTCCTTCATTTGTATCCAATCTAACTCGTTAAGGTATTAACCAGGCTCTACCCCTAGAGTGATTCCCAAGTCCCCAAAGGGATAGAATTAGCCGGACTTCAACAAAGAATATCGGCTAAATGAGTTATTTATAATGCTTGCTGTGCAAGCATTAGCTGTTGCGGCATTGAAATTGTATGTCAAAAACAATTAAAGTCTTGTGGGGAGTAGGGGTTGGGCGTCCCGCCTGCCCTGAATATACAATTTAAATGCGCGACAGCTTATAGCAATCCTAAATGAGTCGTAAATTTTTTACGACTCATTTAGGATTGCTATATTTATAAAGCCAGTTTGTGCTTGAAATGTGTTTAAGTCCGGTTAGATAGCCACAATTAAGTTTTTAGTAATAAAAGCAAGTTTTTTCTCATCCATCTAGAGAGGATAGTCGTACTCACTACCAACAAGCTTTATTGCGGGAAATTAACCGGACAGGAGCCTTACTAACAAGTGAATTTTTTTATTCTGTTCTTTCAATGATGATGGTCATGTGAGCGACTAATGCACCTATCGCTCCTACGGCTGCAATGACGGGAAACAAGGCCGCACCGATGACTCCACCAACTACTCCCACTGTCAAAGGAACTTCTACTAAGATCCGTCCCTCTTCATTTTTGATAATGATGCGGCGGATATTTCCTTCGTGAATCAATTCTTTAACTTTAGCAACCAAATCGTCTCCGTTAATTTTTACCTCTTCGACGCTAACTTTTTCCTGAGTATAAGCAGGGGTTTCTAAAGGAGTCGTTTCAAAATTAACCTCAGCAACTTTTTGGGCAGAAACTTTTTCAGATACAGGTATTGATTCGAGCTCTCTTGTCCCGACAGGTTCTTGTTCGCGATCTGTAGGTGTGTCCATTTTTTGTTCTCCTTTTAGGTAAAAGTATTTTTGTATAGAATTATATTGAAATATAACATGCAACTTTTTTTGAATCAATCATTCTTTTGGGTGATCTTGCTGCTGCTGTCGTGATTTTCTGAAGGTATGATGATGAAAATTCCCTCACTCTCTCGCTTCTGGGCTGATCCCATCTGTCCCTGTCTCTTTGTGCCGTTTAGTTAACTGTCTGCTTCGGGTTCTCGCACCGCCCCACCCTTGAAAAACCTCCAATCCCGACAACGAAAGGATGAGAGCGACTTTTACACTCTCACAGACTCTGACTCAACAGGTGTACAGGTTGAAATACTGACATTGTACGGAAAGTACGATCGTCCCGCCGTGTATACAGTTACCACCTCTCGTTCGGGAAACCGCACATGGAAACCGTCGCTTACTTTCCTCAAATGTCATTTCAATTTAGCTCAGTGCGATCGCCCAACCAAACCCGACCCCCCAGGGTTCCTCAAATCAACATCTTAGAGTTTCTAATGAGAATTGCCTAAAATCAAGGGGGAGGAGAAGTAATAATGATCGAAAGATTATCGCAACCAAACCAACTTCCTCAAATTGAAGTGGAGGTTGGGAAAAAATTCGGGTCAAACTGAGATGTTGCACCATTCTCAATAAGGCTTTTATGGGCGGGTTCTGGGGCCCAACCCCTACTCCCCACAAGAAACTTGATATTTTGTGGAACAGGGCCCAAAGCCTGTTGCTGACAGAGGTGTAAGATATCAGGTAAAATAGAATTATTTGCTTCTGCTTCCTCTTGATTCTCCGTGTCCGATTTGCCAGCGACAGAATTTGAATCTCAAGTTGATGCCCCGACGGTACTTTTCGGGAAACTTTTAAGGCACATCAAGCGGATGTGTGGAATGTGAGTTTTAGTTGCGATCGCACAACTTTAGCATCTGCCGGGAAAAATTTCGTTGGTGAAGCTTTGGAGTCTCGATGTGGCTAAAGTATAAGCTGCCGAACTTGACAAATTGCTCGCCCTCGGCTGTCCCTGGCTCGGAGACTACCTACAATACAATCTTCGGGTTGAGTGCGATCGGCATTTGTGCAAAAAAACTGACAATTGAGATTTATTAGCAATTGCCGGAAACCTGTTTTGCCTGAATTTTAAAATCGGGCGATCGGCTGCCGATTTGTCGCTATTCTTGTCTTATTGTAATATAATTTTACGCAAGGGGTAATACGAAATGTACTGCCACAGGTCGCAGATGTCTATCCATCTGAACCAAATTAATGTCATCAAACATTAAAAATAGTTATGACTGTTATATTCGGATTAGTAAAATCTTGGATATATAAAATTCAATACATAGTCAGGTTTCAAAGGGGTGTCTGCTGTTAAATCAATCTAACCTGCAATATCGTTTCGGGGGACACCAGCACGATTTAAGGCAAAAAATAATCCTGCTGAATTAACTGGATTCGAGGGAGCAGACGAAAGTTGATGACTAAGCTATAAAAAGAGTTGAAAAGGCCTTCTAAATAGTAGGCAAGACTCCAGCAGCCAACCGCAACTGCCAATTACCAAAGGAGGGAGCAGTGTATGAAACTGACGGGTTGAGTCCCCTGAAATCGCCGCTTGGTTTGCGATCGACTCTACAGGAATTAACCCTCTACGATTTTTTCCTAGAGTCTGAGTGTCCGGGGGACGAAGTTGCTAAAATTTTTCAGGCAAACCCTTTACTTCCCGGGATCATCATCACTCAGGAAGGAAAGTTTACAGGGATGATTTCGCGGCGGCGTTTTTTTGAACACATGAGCCGCCCCTACAGCTTGGAGTTATTTTCTCAACAGCCTTTGTTGATACTCTACCGCTTTACTAAAACTGATATGTTGGTTCTCGATCGCGAAACCTCAATTATGACAGCAGTGCGGCAGTCTTTGGAGCGATCGCCCGAACTCATCCACGAGCCAATTGTAGTACAAGTAGAACCGGAAATTTACAAACTTTTAGACGTACACCAACTGCTGCTTTCTCAGTTGCAAATTCACGAGTTATCAACCGTGGCGATGCGCGAGTCGCAAGCGCAATTGAGACATCAAGCCCAACAGCTCGAACTTGCCCTGCTGGAACTTCAGCGCACTCAAACTCAACTAATTCAAACTGAGAAAATGTCTTCTTTGGGACAGTTAGTAGCAGGAGTAGCTCACGAAATCAACAATCCGATCGGCTTTATCTACAGCAATTTGCACCACGCTAAAGAATACACGCAAGCTTTAATGCAGATGCTCGACATCTACAGGCAGCAGTGTTCCGAATTCATACCGGAAATTGCAGCGGAAGCTGAAAAAATTGAACTCGATTATTTGCTAGAAGACTTGCCAAGAGTCTTAAATTCCATGCAGCAAGGTGCAGAAAGAGTCCGCGATATCGTTTTGTCGCTGCGGAATTTTTGCAGATTAGATGAAGCTCAAATGAAGCAGGTCAACATTCACGACGGTATCAACAACACGATTATGCTTTTGCAAAGCCAGCTTAAAGGGAAACCGGGGCAGGAGGCGATCGAAATTCACAAAGAATACAGCGACTTGCCGCTGGTGCAGTGCTATCCCGGACAACTCAATCAGGTATTTATGAATATTTTACTTAATGCAGTTTACGCTCTGGTTGAGTCTAATAAATACGAAAATGTCGATAGAAAAAACCCTAAAAAGTCGCACTTAGGCGACCAAAAGCAGTCTTGTACAACGACTCAATCATCCCTTTCTAAGTCTACCCGCCTGATTCCTACGATTCGGATTCACACCGAGTTAATTGAGAAAAAAAAGGTAATAATTAAAATTTCTGACAACGGGCCGGGGATGACAGAAGATGTTCGGAAGCGGTTGTTTGACCCTTTCTTTACTACTAAGCCGGTCGGCCAAGGAACGGGTTTGGGACTGTCCATTAGCTATGAAATTGTTGTCAACCAACACCGCGGCGCATTGAAGTGCTTTTCGGAACCGGGAAAAGGTGCAGAATTTGCGATCGAAATTCCCCTTCAACAGTCTTCCCTAGCACAGATTTTGCCTCGCTTTGCGTGATATAGCAGAAGGAAGAAGGAAGAAGGAAGAAGGAAGAAGGAAGAAGGGAGAAGGCAGAAGCAATAAAAGTTAGGGACTTGGCCGTTGAAACCGCTTCTTGTTAAACTTTCGTTCCTCTCGCTTGAGACTAAAGAATAAAGCCCGTCAGCTACGGTGAACCTTTGCAAACCCACTTCCACAAAGGATGACTCGGCCCCTGTTGGCGAATGCGGCGCACTTGGTTTTCCAAACCCTGTTTTTCCCGCAGGGGCAATCCTCGCACCATATTGCGACTTTGCCAAGTTAGCACTCCTAAAGTCATTCCCAAGCACAAACCCAAACCGAGAGTCGGCCAGCGATGAAAAGATAAACCGTAGCGCACCGCCGCCCAAGTGAAGTGTTCTAACCACAAAGCGATTTCGCGGCGCAAACCCCAAAGGCTCAAAGAACCGACGCTAATCCACAGCAATATCACAGTTAACCAGCGGCCGTAAACTGTTAGTTTGTGAAGCCTTTGGACTTCAATTTGAAAAGTTTGGTCAGTAGTCATTTGTTATTTGTCATTTGTCATTTGTCATTGGTTATTGGTTATTGATGATTTATTATTAGTCAGTCAACAGTTAACCGTCAACAGTTAACCGTCAACAGTTAACCGTTAACAGTCAATTAAACTTCCTCTGACTGGTTGATTCCTTCTGCAGGGACGGGGATGGAATGGCCGGTGCGACTGCGCCACCAAGCTAGTAGCGTACTGGCAATGAAAATACTCGAATACGCACCCGCAATAAAGCCGACAATCAATGCTAAAGCAAAGTATTTGAGGGTTTCGCCGCCAAACAAAAAGATTGAAAACAATGTCAGCAGCGTTGTCATCGTCGTGTTAATTGACCTTCCTAGCGTCTGCATGACCGCATCATCGACAATTTGATCGATCGACTGTCCCGGATTTAGCTTAATTACTTCGCGCACGCGATCGTAAATTACCACTGTATCGTTAACAGAAAAACCGATAATTGTCAAGATAGCGACCACAAATAAACTGTCAACTTCCACTCCTTGAACTAAACCCAAAAACGAGAAAACACCAAGAGTAACCAACACGTCGTGGAATAGAGCAACGAAAGCAAAAAAGGCATAATCCAACTGAAACCGGAATGTTAGATAAACCGTAATTCCAGCAAAGGAAATAAATACAGCCAACAATCCAGAAGTAAATAATTGTTTACCGAGGGTAGGCCCCACTGTATCAATTTGAGTAGATTGAGGAGCAAAAGCACCTATTTTTTGGCTCAAAGCTGCTTGCAACTCAGTCCGCTGTTCGACATCCAAAGTTTTTGTTCGCAGCGACAAACCACGCTGTTCTTGGCCGATAACTTGAATGCTGCTGCCTGCCAAACCTTGGGCGTCCAGGACTTCGCGGACAGCAGCAAGATCGATCGGTTTACAATTTTCTGGTTTCGTGCAGTCGAGTTCAAATTGCAGGCGAGTGCCGCCGATAAAATCTAAACTGGGGCGCAGCGGTGCGCGGATGTCGGGACGAGTCCAAGAAATCGCCATCGACACTATACCTGCGAGGATGATAGCGGCGGAAATACTCCACCAGATCGATCGTTGTTTGATTACACTGAATTTCATAATTTGAAGGAAGAAGGAAGAGGGAAGAGGGAAGAAGGAAGAGGGAAGAAGGAAGAAGGAAGAGGGAAGAGGGAAGAGGGAAGAGGGAAGAGGGAAGAAGGAAGAAGGAAGAAGGAAGAAGGAAGAGGGAAGAAAAACTTCTCAATGTAGGGTGGGCAATGCGTACCTTACCGAGTGCGTACCTTACGTAGTCTGTTAACAGTCAACAGTCAACAGTCAACAGTCAACAGTTAACTATTAGCAGTTTTCGACAAACCGGGACAAAACAACTGAGGTTTCCGCAATGCTGGAAAGCTTAATACTACGAACAGCAGAGTGCGGCTGCAAGTGAGCGCAGTAAACATACTCACTAATACTCCCAATGCCAGAGTTACAGCAAACCCTTTAACTAAACCAGCGCCCAACCAGAACAAAGCAGCACAAGCAATAACTGTTGTGACGTTACCGTCTAAAATGCTGGAAAAAGCGCGGTAAAAACCCGATTCTACCGATCGATAAAGCGATTTCCCCGCCCGCAACTCTTCCCGCGTGCGTTCAAAAATCAACACGTTAGCATCCACGGCCATCCCGATGCTGAGTACAAAACCCGCAATTCCCGGCAGCGTTAATGTCACTCCCAAAAGCACGAAAGCTGCCCAAGTTAACAGAGCATAAATTAACAGCGCAATATTGGCAATTACGCCAGGGAGTCGATAGTAGGCAACCATGAAAATCAAGACTAAAACTAAGCCGCCGATACCTGCGTTAATACTGCTTTGAATGCTGTCTCTACCCAAGCTAGCGCCGATGGTGCGGTTTTCTACAATTTCGACCGGTACCGGCAAAGCGCCGCCCCGCAATTGCACTGCCAAATCGTTGGCTTCTTGCGTTGTAAAGTTGCCTTGAATTACGGCACTTCCACCAGTAATTCCTGTCTGGGCAAATTCAACGCCGACGACTGGAGAACTGATCATTCTGTCGTCTAGGAAAATACCGATACTGCGTCCGGTGCCTGCTAAATTTTTAGTGAGTTGGGCAAAGAGTTCGCCTCCTTTGGTATCGAAAACAAGAGCAACGTTCCAGTTGTTCCCAGAGGCCAAGGGTTGAGGTTGAGCGTCTTTGAGGTTTTCGCCGCCGAGGCCGCTGCTTTTGAAGAGTTTGGCGATCGCCTCATTGCTTCTTTTCAAAGCAGCCTGATTTTCTTTAATTGCTGCCTCATTCGGGCTAGTTTTCAATTCTGCTTGTTTGACCAGTAATTCCTGCTGCAACTGCCTTTCAATGCCTAATTGTGCTTCTGTTCCGGGCAGTTGTTCCAGAAATTCTAGCTTGGCCGTGCCTCCCAAAACTCGTTCTGCTTGCTGCGGGTCATTTACTCCGGGCAACTGCACGAGAATTTGGTCTTCTCCTACTGTTTGGACTAATGCTTCGGAAACACCCAAACCGTTGACGCGGTTTTCGACAATCCGCCGCACTGCTTCTAACATTCCCTGATCAATTTTGGGAATTGTGGGGGTAGTTTTTACTTGAATTGTGAGTTGCGACCCTCCTTGCAAGTCTAATCCCAGCCGCGTCGGAATTGTTACTATTACAGTAATGGCGGCGATGATTAAAACAAAAATTAGGGCTAATAGGGAACGTTGTTTTTGCATATTTAATTATTGGTTATTGGTTATTGGTTATTGGTTATTGGTTATTGGTTATTGGTTATTGGTTATTGGTTATTGGTTCGTCCCGAGCTTTTTTTCGGTCTTCAAATAACAAATAACAAATAACCAACAACAAATAACAAATTACCAATAACTATTTATACTCGCAAAGCTACCATTTTTTGGACGGCTTCGACAATTTGATTGGGCTGGACAATTGTCAGTCTTTCCAAATTGCCGTTGTAAGGTGTGGGAATATCTTGTGAAGACAGGCGCAAAACCGGTGCGTCGAGTTCGTCAAAAAATCGATCGCTAATCGAAGCAATTAGTTCGGCACCGATGCCTCCTGTTTTCATGCACTCCTCTACAATAATTACTTTGTGAGTTTTGCGAATGGATGCGCCGATGGTCTCCATGTCCAGGGGTTTGAGAGAAATTAGGTCGATTACTTCTGGATCGTAACCTTCTTTTACCAGGGCGGGCACGGCTTGCATGACGTGGTGCCGCATCCTCGAATATGTCACGATTGTGACATCTTTGCCCGATCGCACAATTTCTGCTTTGTCCAGCGGCACTAAATATTCTGTTTCTGGCAAATTTTCTTTGAGGTTGTAAAGAAGAACGTGCTCGAAAAACAGAACGGGGTTATCGTCGCGGATGGCTGATTTTAAGAGTCCTTTGGCGTTGTAGGGAGTCGAACAGGCGACTATTTTCAAACCCGGTACTGCTTGGAAATATGCTTCTAAGCGCTGGGAGTGTTCGGCGCCGAGTTGCCGGCCCACGCCGCCGGGTCCACGAATTACCATTGGCATTTTGAAGTTGCCGCCCGATGTGTAGCGCAGCATTCCGGCGTTATTGGAAATTTGGTTGAAGGCCAGCAGCAAAAAGCCCATGTTCATGCCTTCGATGACCGGCCGCAATCCCGTCATTGCTGCGCCTACTGCCATACCCGTAAAGCTATTTTCGGCGATCGGGGTGTCGAGCACTCTAAGTTCGCCGTATTTGTTGTAGAGGTCTTTGGTGACTTTATAGGAACCGCCGTATTGACCTACGTCTTCGCCGAGTACGAATACGGCGGAGTCGCGGGCCATTTCTTCGTCTAACGCCTCGCGGAGGGCGTTGAACAATAAGGTTTCCGTCATAGGAGGTGAAGCAATGATTGCAGGAGGGTCAGATTAGAATCTTAACCTTTTGGGGGTGTCGATCTAGGAGTCGATCGAACATTTTGTACTTAAAGCGTGCAGAATTGGCAATCCCTTTATCATGTTTGGCTATTTTTGTCAAATCATTGAAAAACTATTCTCTTGTTCAAGAGTAATTTGCGTTTATATAATATGAATTAGTTTTGAGGAAAGCAGCAATGTTACAGTACAACTTGCCGAGGAACTTGCCCTCAGCCGACGAACTACCAGACTCGGATGAAACGCCTGTGGATAACGAACTGCAAGAATTAATACCGGGGTTGCTAAAAGCAATCTTGCTAATACTTTGGTCGTCACGCATGGACTGGTTTTTTGGGATAGATATGGGTGTTTACTATCACCATGACAAGCCAGCTATTGTCCCAGATGGTTTCTTGAGTTTAGGAGTAGAACGGTTTTACGACGAAGAATTGCGTCCCAGTTACGTGGTGTGGGATGAAAATGTCATGCCGCTGTTCGTGCTAGAAGTTGTTTCCCAAAATTATCGCAAGGAATACAGCACGAAATTGGAAGAATATCAAGCTTTAGGCGTACTTTATTACGTGATTTATTCTTCCCGCCGCCGCCCTAAACCGCGTTTGGAAGTACACAAGTTAGTCAATGGCAAGTATGAACTGCAGTCAGGAAATCCTGTTTGGATGCCAGAAATCGGTTTGGGAATTGGTTGTGAAAGGGGAAATTATTCTGGGGTGACAAGAGAGTGGTTGTATTGGTACGATGCCGATGGCAAACGCTATTTGACACCTGAAGAACAAGTGAAACATGAAGCGCAACGCGCCCAACAATTAGATCGGCGCGCCCAACAATTAGCTCAAAGATTGCGAGAGTTGGGAGTAGACCCAGACAATTTGAACTAATGGCAGTCAGTAATTTGATCGATCGCTATTTTGTTTCAGGTAGGGGCGATCGATAATTTATATTTCAGCAAAATGTTTTTGCAGTAAATCGTGAATAAATCGATAGCGCCGATCGCCAGTTTTTTGCAGCAGCAGGCGATCGGTCGCAGCATCGAGAAAACGCCTGTAATCCCAAGGAATGTAGCCGTTCGACCACAGCACCAGGTGCAATATAAAACTTTCAACCCCCGGAATTCCCGGCAAAAAAGCACTAATTACCGCAGCAACAGCACCCGCAATTATTCCCCAAATCGACCCGGAGATTAGGCTGGCAATTAATCCCAAAATCACCCACATCAGCCCGCCAAGCAGCTTGACTCCAAACTGATACTTGCGCCGTTCCTCGCCTGTTTGCAGCCAGCTAGACGGTATGCGATCGAGGTAAAATTCTTGAATTCCTTGCTGTTCCATCCTTCTGGCCAACCATCCCAGCCAGTGGCGAATTTGTTCCGGCCGCAGTTCCTTACCTCTGGGATACTGCTTGACTTGCCCGGTCATTTGGTGGCGAATATAGGCAGTTAAGAGATATTTGCGCTGTTCTTCTGCGGAAGTTATGCGCTTCCAAGCTTCAATTAAAATATCGTCGTAAGCCAAAGCCATCATGCTCAAAAGCAAGGGAACTTTTGCCAATTTCAACAATTCCGGCTCATGCTCAATGCTGTACCAAAGTTCGCGGCTTCTGGCTTCTAGCAAATAATTTTGGATTTTAGTTTCTGTTAAAGGTTTCAATAAAACCGCTGCTTGCAGGCGAAATCTAGTGGAGCAGTTTTTGTAAGCTTCAAAACTGCTGCAAGCTACTAAATGTTTGGGTTTAAATTCGCTTTCAACAAAGTGATTGATTGCTTGAATGCAGATATTTTGGCGGTGGGTTTCTACTTCGTCCAAGCCGTCGAGGAGAGGCAGCAATTTTTGTTCGGCAAGCCATTTTTTGCCGACAGCAGGAGAGATGCCGTATTTGAAGTGAAGTTGAGCAATTAACCAATCGGCGATCGCCCCGGATTCTGCTTTCCATGATCCGAGTTCAAACAGCACTGGTACTGGCAAACTAGCATCTTTTTGGGCGCGGGAAATTAACACGCGAGCTAATTCTAGCAGCGTCGTAGTTTTGCCTGCACCCGTGGCTCCCAAAATTACCAATTTGCCGCCGGCGCGATCGAACACTTTAGCAACGCTTGCTGTGGGAGGAAGCCGAAAACTCGGACGGTTCCCCGCTTTCACTTCCACATCCCAACAGCGGTTAACACCAACAGGCGGCGAGTCTTGACTGAGGTTAGCCAGCACAGCCGCGTGCAATGACTGCGATCGCCCTGCTTGGACTTCCTGCTTCACCTCCTCCAACAATCGATCGCGAGGCGGTTGTAATCTCAGAGGAATCAATTTTGACATTTTATGTACCTCGCGCTGAACGCTTACCTTCGCAAATTTGCGCGCAAATACCCCAGAGCAAGATTACCATCAGTATAGGCGTCCAGTATATATTCACTCAAATTATTGCGGCAATTATGGATCTGAAATTTTATCTAAAAATCCTGACCCTGTGGGCCGCACTAGGTATTTCCACTATAAATTAACTGGCGATCGCCCCAACTCCCAAACAAAAATTATTAGTATAGATACAGAGAGGGTTTTTTATGTCATTTACGAAGGCTCAAATCATCACAGTAAGCTTAGCAGGAGTGGCAACAGCGGTGGGAGTGGCTGTTGCCACTATACAGTCGGGTGCGATGAAACAATCCAATCCTCCCATCGCTGAATCACCGGCATCCACCAGAAACCAGATTGCAGGGCCGACGAACAACCCTGAATCTCGGCAACCAGAACATCTGCAAGCACAAACCCAGGCGGTAGAATCTCCGAAACCCCAACCGGCACAAACACCAGCACTTCAATCCTCCCTAGTTGCAGGAGTCTCTGGGCAAAAAGTTGAGCCAGTAGTTGTCACACCGCCAAATTCGGGTTGCAAAATCACCCAAGCTGTAGTCAGCGATCCGAATCCACCGCTAAATGTGCGATCGATCCCGCAAGTAAGGGGCAGCAACATAGTAGGAAAACTTAAAAATAATACCTTTGTTTCAGTCGCCGAAGAACAAAACGGTTGGCTGCGAATTACCGATCCGCCCGGTTGGATTGCCAAAAACCGCACCGAAAGCAGTTGTTCTAACGTCACCCAGCAGATTAATTTTCGGCCGGGAGGAGATGAGGCAATTGTTAAAGGTCGAATTATCGGCGGCGGCAGCCACTCTTACCGGATTCGCGCCCGAAAAGGTCAAACAATGACTGTTAGGAATCGGAAAGATGTTTTCCCGCAAATTATAACTCCTCGTGGCAAACTTTTAGCAGGAAATCCTTATGAAGGCAATGAAACAGAGTGGACTGGAAAAGTGCCAGTAACAGGCAATTACACATTACAATTAGACTCAAATTTCCGGGGATACGAATACGAATTTTCGGTTCAATTGCGATAATTTTCCTGACATCGGTGGGATACAGCAGTGCCGTCTTCCTACCCGGATCTGCGACTTTT
Source organism: Microcoleus sp. N9_B4 (assembly GCF_036701635.1). Taxonomy (NCBI): domain Bacteria; kingdom Bacillati; phylum Cyanobacteriota; class Cyanophyceae; order Oscillatoriales; family Microcoleaceae; genus Microcoleus; species Microcoleus sp. N9_B4. The sequence goes on from NZ_JAUBRC010000012.1 coordinate 118,006, forward strand.
AATCAATAGTATAATTAAGGAATCGCCCCAAGGGATATATCAAGAATTGCAAATTTCTGCCAATCTTCCGAATCAAAGTGCCACCATTCTGTTGTGATACCGATAAATCCGTGTTTTTTCATCGCCTCCTTAAGCACTTGACGATTTTTCCGAGATTCGGCGCTGCCGCCTTGATAATCTCCGTGAGCTTTTTCGGTAAAATCATCGTAAGGTGTGGGCATTTCTAATTCTTTGCCAGTGCGATCGACTAAAGTCAAATCAATAGCAGCACCGCGATTGTGCCGCGAACCCCTAGCAGGATTAGCAACATAGCGCGGATCTGGCCAAGCTTGCCACATTTGCTTAGTGACAGAGAAAGGCCTGTAGCAATCGTAAACTTTCAAACCCAATCCGATTTTTTCCAAATCTGTTTGAACTAGCCCTAACTTTTGAGCAACAGAACTTCTTAAGGCGCATTTCGATATAGGGTAAAGTTTTCGTTTCAAAAAATTGTTAGTAGTGGCGTATCGGATATCGAGACGAATGTTGGGATTTACAGTGCGGATGTCAACCAGTCGCGCCCCACTGGGAAGTTGACTCATGAAAATACTTTCAGGTACTACAGGGTTTGGTTCTGGTTGGGTAATTTGCACTTGTGGCGGCTCCTGGGCGCGGACAAATGTTGTATGGTGCAGACCGATCGCACATAGCAACACTAGCATAAATGCGATTAAGTATTTTCCAAAACGATTAAATTTCATAGCTGTTGGGATTGTGAGTGTTAAAAAGTAGATTGAGGTGGTTGTTCTATGCTATAACCAATATTATGTAGTAACCGTGACAGCAAGGGGAGCTATGAAAACTGCAATTTCACTTCCAGATTTAGTTTTTGAAGAAGCCGAGGCTTTGGCTAGTCAGTTAGGGTTATCACGCAGTGAGCTTTATACAAAAGCATTGCAGGCGTATCTGCGGCGACACAACCGCGATCGAATTTTGAGCCAACTAAATCAAGTCTATTCTGAAGAGTCCTCTGAACTAGATCCTGTCTTGGCAAAGATGCAATTTATGTCCTTACCCCATGAGGATTGGTAATGTATCGCGGAGAAATTTGGTGGGCAAACTTACCCTCTCCAGTTGCTTCAGAACCTGGATATCGTCGTCCCGTCTTAATTGTTCAGGATGATACTTTTACTCAAAGTCGTATTAGCACTGTAATCGTCGTCATCATTACTTCTAATCTGCGGTTAGCGGAAGCACCAGGTAATGTCTCGTTACCGAGTAAAGCCACAGGTTTACCCAAGGACTCTGTGGCTAATATTTCTCAGCTTTTTACTGTGGACAAAACGTTTTTAATTGAGTGCCTTGGCACAATACCACAGGATTTACAGGAAGAAATAGATGAAGGATTACGATCCATCTTGTATCTTTAGTAGGAAATTCAAAAAATTTTTAAATTCCCAAGCGCTGATACACTAAATCTAAGTGCCTCAATTGATACTGCGGATCGAAACAATCATCAATTTCTTTGGTTGTCATCTTAGCTGTTACCCGATCGTCCTTAGCAATTAAATTGTAGAAATTGCCGCCCGGTTTGTTCCAAGCTTCGTGAGCACAAGATTGCACAATTTTGTAGGCGTCTTCGCGACTCGTGCCTTTTTCTACTAAAGCTAACATCACGCGCTGGCTGAAGATGACTCCGCCGTAAAGGTTCATGTTTTGTTTCATGTTTTCGGGATAGACTAGCAGGTGTTTTACTAAGTCTGTGGTTTCTACTAACATGAAGTGGGTGACAGTGGAACTATCGGGCAAAATCATCCGTTCTACGGAACTGTGAGAGATGTCTCTTTCGTGCCAAAGCGCTACGTTTTCTAAGGCTGCGACGGCGTTGGCGCGGACGATTCTGGCCATCCCTGTGAGTCTTTCCGATCGAATCGGGTTGCGTTTGTGGGGCATGGCGGATGAGCCTTTTTGCCCTTTGGAAAAGAATTCTTCGACTTCGAGAACGTCGGTGCGTTGCAGGTTGCGGATTTCTACTGCAAAACGCTCGATCGATGCTGCTAACAGTGCTAAGGTTTGGACGTATTCGGCGTGTCGATCGCGCGAAATGACTTGAGTCGATGCGGTATCCGGTTCGAGTCCGAGGTTTTGACAGGCGATCGCTTCAATTCGCGGATCGATATTAGCATAGGTTCCGACTGCACCGGAGATTTTGCCGACTGCAATGGACGATCGCAAATTGACTAATCTGGCGCGGTTGCGAAAGACTTCTGCCAGCCATCCTGCTAGTTTAAAGCCAAAGGTGATGGGTTCGGCGTGAATTCCGTGCGATCGGCCAACCATCACGGTATTGCGATGCTGTTGAGCCTGATAGCGAATAGCTTGACTCAATTCTTCGACACGTTCTAACAAGATATTGACGCTAGCGACTAATTGCAGCGCCAAAGCAGTATCAAGCACATCGGAACTGGTTAAGCCGAGGTGAATGTAGCGGCCGGCATCGCCTACATATTCGTTGACATTTGTCAAGAAGGCGATCATGTCGTGGCGGACTTCGGCTTCAATTTCGAGGACTCGTTTGGGGTCAAAATTAGCCTTAGCTTTGATTTCTTCGACTGCGGCGGCGGGGATGTAGCCGAGTTCGGCTTGAGCTTCGCAGACAGCGATTTCTACTTGCAGCCAGCTTTTGAGTTTGGCGGTTTCAGTCCAGATGTTGCCCATTTCGGGCAAAGTGTAGCGCTCTATCACGGTGGGAGTTGGGGAATGCGATCGTCCTATTGTACCTCTGCGAGGGGATGCAAGAGCCAATGGACTTACACATTGGCCCAGAAACCGGGTTTTTTACGATAATACTTCTTTGTAGCCCGCAGATTTGGTAAAAACCCGGTTTCTGATTCTGAATGCGATATTCTTTACTGATCGCCGATTATAAGTTAAAGCTTATTCAACCGATCGCTCTACCATAATCTTTGTACTGGGTAGCTGTCGAATACAGCATCAATACTTAAGACAGGCATTTGAGTCACAACGGCTTGAGCAATTAAGAGTCTATCGAATGGATCGCGATGAGCATTTGGCAATGTGTCTAATGCAAAAATATGAGCTAGCTCGATCGGCAAAATTTGCAATCCATTGACTTGCTGCTGGCGTTCTATCAATTCAGTTAAGGACACGTTCAGTGTTAACTTCCCAAGCTGAAGCTTAATTTGCATTTCCCAAATACTAACCAAGCTCGTAAACAAAGTATGAGTTGGATCGGTGATAATATTCGTCGCTTGTTGCGATAAGTTTTGGGGAGAGATCGCTAGCCAAATCAAGACGTGCGTATCCAGCAAAATATTCATGCTTCACCCAACCAAAACGCATCAGGAAGTGGCTCGTTAAAATCCTCACTCATCCAGCCCATCCCTTGATGCAGACCCAAAACTCGTTGTTGCGGAGGAGGAGGTGCAGCTTCAACTGAAGTGTTTTCGGGGATCGATCGCATCTGTCGTTCCAGCAAAAACTCTGCAAAAGTTAACAAAAGCTGCTGATTTTCCGGGAGTAAGTGCTGTAACTTACCTAGCAAATCTTCCAAAACTTCGATCGTTTGAGAAGTCATCTTTTTCCCCTCAATGTTGGCGATAGTGTCATTATCCGTTATTTTTTGGCGATCGATGCTCATCTTGAAACAAAAGCACCATTGATTTCAACACTTGCTACGGGCCGAAAACCAGCTTGCAATAAACCTTTTTCTAGTTTTTTACTGCTTTTTATCTGATGTTACCCATTTCGGGCAGAGTGTAGCGCCCTATCGCGGTGGTCGTTGGGGAGTGCGATCGCCCTATTGTACATCTGCGAGGCATCGGTCTTGAGTCGGGATGGGGAATTTCGGGCGATCGAACTTTCCAGATATGTGACACATCGTCCGTAGACCGATCGTCCGCAGAGACTGAAAATTGGCAGATGAGTCGATCGAAACAGAAGATTTTGCGTGCTTTAGGTCATCTCGTAAGGCAACACAGGACAGCATTGGGAATTTCGCAAGAAGAACTCGGATTGCGGGCTAATTTAGACCGCACCTACATATCTGGAGTCGAACGTGGAGTCAGAAATCCCTCTATCACGGCAATTGCAAGTCTAGCTAGCGGCTTAGGTTTGACAGTTTCCAATCTTCTGGACAATCTAGAAATTGAAGCGGAAAATATAGAGTGAGCAATCAAGATTTAGCAAGCACAATTAAAGCTCAATTAAAACAAGACTCAACCCAATTGAGAGTTTTAAATCTTTTATCAGACCAACAATGGCATTGTCGAGAGTGCGAAGGCAAACAGATAGCATCAGCTCAATATGCCGGAGGTGGTGGAATTCAGGGATTGCAGCGCGGAACAAGGAAGCGCCCCGGTCTGGTTATTGTAACAGAAAAGAGATACTGTCAAACTTGTCAGGCAACACGTTTGGGCGATTTGTGGACAGGAGAAATTAAATCAGCAAATTCTGCTGCTAACATACCCGCTTCTCTGGTAAAAAGAATTCTCGAAGTTTACTTTTATACAGATGTAATCGAACAGAGAAAACGAGCAGCTCATGAGTTAGTAATTGACCATAGATTCCCAATGGAGCGTTGGGGAGATAATGAGCCACCACACCTGGCATCTATGAGCGAATCTGAAATCAAGGCAAAGTTTCAGTTGCTCAAAAAAGATGCTTCAGGCAATCACAATCTTCTAAAATCTCGAAGTTGCGAACGCTGCATCAAAACAGGGAAAAGAGGTACACCTTTCGGAATCAAGTTTTGGTATGAAAGAGGCGAAGACTGGCCTTCCATACATCAGCGCGGCGCTGAAGCTGAGGAAGGCTGCACAGGATGCGGCTGGTATGATTTTGAAACTTGGCGAAATGCTCTCAATCAAAAACTAGCTGAATCTGTTCGGGAGGTTTAACAGTAACTAAGCTAGGTTTGTTAAGCGCAATATCAGTCAAGTATGGAATAAGTGCAAAGCCGATACACTCTGCTAAGCGAGGCGGCACGGCATTTCCAATTTGCCACATAGCCTTTTTCATCGAACCTTCAAAAATAAATGAATCCGGGAAACTTTGCAATCTAGCCATTTCGCGAGCGGAAATAACGCGGTTGAGATAAGGGTGAATATGAGTGCCACCGTGATTTTCTTTAACAGTCATACTCGGTTTGCCCGGATACTGTCGCTTGAAAGCATCGGCGTAGCTTTCATACAAAGAACCGCCTGGTGGAACTTTAGCAAGTCTTTCCATGTACTCAACAGAATGACGAGTCCATTCGTGGTTAATTTCGGGTATGGGAGTATACTCGGGTAAATCATCAATTGCTGACTCAATCGCTTTGTATTGTTCGGGCAACAATTGCGGCTTCGGATAGGGATTTTTCATCCCGAATCTATTGGCAATAAAAATAGCTCGCGGGCGGATTTGCGGGACTCCATAGGCGGCTGATTCCAGAACAGCAACGGACATATTGGGATAGCCAATTTCCTCAAAAGCCTCGCAAATGGCTGGCTTAACAGATCCTTTTTGTATAGTCAATATTCCCGGTACATTTTCCATGACAACATACCAAGGACGTATTTCAGAGACTACGCGGACAAACTCTCTAAATAAGCGATTTCGAGGGTCGTTGGGGTCGCGTTTTCCTGCAACTGAGAAGCCTTGACACGGCGGCCCGCCTACAACAACATGAACTTCTGGCGAACCAATTTCAGCGAGCCACTTTTGGGGATTTAAGTTTTTTATATCGTCGCACAAGTGATGGCAATCGGGAAAGTTTTTTGTATGAGTTGCCGAGGCGATGGGATTAATTTCAACGCTTGCTACTGGTCGAAAACCTGCTTGGAATAAACCTTGGGTCATGCCGCCAGCACCGCAAAAAAGATCGACAAATGTATAGTCTGATTTTGGCAGTGACTGAGATTCAACATCAATGAATATCTTGTACGGATCGCAGTCATTTGCTTCTAGTTCGCGTTGGATGCGTTCGTAACGCCCTAATTTTGCTTTCTTCTGCTTTTTGGCAGGAATTGGTTCTTCCTCTTTTGAGAATAAAGACAGTTGTATTGCTTCCATTTTATATTTTTTTACTGCGTTCTATCTGATGTTGCCCACTTGGGGCAGGGTGTAGGGATCGATCGCCCTTGGAGTCGGAAAGTGCGATCGTCTCACATATTGCACCATTCTCGCTTAACAGGCCCGACGACCTGTTCCACAAAGAGTGAATTTTATTGTGGGGTGAACCCCAGAACCCGCCCCTAAAAGGCTTATTGAGAATGCGACAAGATGTGAGTTGTAACTGAGATGTTGCACCATTCTCAAGAACAGGCAAGATGCCTGTTCCACAAGAGATGAATTTTATTGTGGAACAGGCATCTTGCCTGTTCCTAAAAAGCTTATTGAGAATGCGACAAGATGTGAGTTGTCAGGCAGTATTCTCCTAAAAACCAGGTTTCTGAGTCCCAGCGCCTCGATTTTCAGCTTTTAGAGAGATGTAAAAACTCGCCCGATCGCTACACTATTAACTAGGAACTCAGCAATTTTGGAGAAGAGGTGAATTGAAATTCGTTTCCGACCCGCAAATAACAGTCAAAATCCGCAAAATGAAAGAGCGGGTGCGGTGGCAAGAACAGTCGATCGTCGATCGGGGAATCGACCAAACTCGGATGGTTTTGGAATCTCCAACCACAGACTCTCCAGAGTTTTCGTTTTTAGTCGTAGGCGACAGCGGCACGGGCAATCACCGCGGCCACAATCCCCAGCGGCAAGTGGCCGAACTGATGGTCTCGGAGCGCGAAACTTGCCGTTTCGTCCTCCACACGGGCGATGTAGTTTATCTCGTAGGTTCCAGCGAATATTACTTGCAAAACTTTATTCGCCCCTACCGAGAATTTATAGTCGGCGGCGAGCATCCCTCTCGGATTGCCTACGATCGCATGGTGTTTAATTTTCCGTTTTTGCCCGTACCGGGAAACCACGACTATTACGACTTGCCGATAGTCTACGGCCTTCTCTCAGCGACAGCTTTACCGCTGCGGCGGCTGTTGGGTTCCAAGTTGGATCTCGATGTCGGCTGGCACGGTTCCGATCGCGGAAATACCTACGCCAAAGCCTTTCTCGACTACCTCAAAGCTCACAAAATGCCGGGAGAACTCGATCGCCACCTAGACGCCCACTACACCGCCAGCACCAGCACAGGCCGCTGCATCCGCTACCAACCCGGACGCTTTACCCGCTTACCCAACCGCTACTACACCTTCCGCAGCGGCGGCATCGACTTCTTCGCCCTCGACTCCAACACCTTCAACGAACCATTGCCGATCCCGAAAACCAAACAGGGCGACATTCGCCGCCAGAATTTGGAACTCGATCGCCAGAAGTTGGAACAAGAAAAATTGGCAATGATCGAAATGTGCGATCGGCTCAACCCCGAAATTCCCGAGGAAGCCGAACAGCTAGACGACTTGGGCGCCAAATTAGAGCAAGTTGACGAAATGTTGATGGATATTGACAAACAACTGTCGTCCCACAAAACAGCCGCCACGGACGTTGAACAGCTCGAATGGCTGAAAAAAAGACTGATTGCGTCTTGGGCTGATTCCGATGTGCGGGGGCGGGTAATTTACCTGCACCATCCCCCCTACGTGACCGAGGCGACAAAGTGGAATCAAGCTCAAACTTTGGCGGTTCGGTGGCGATTGCGCGAGGTGCTCGACGGGGTTGCCGATGCAGTTGGGGAAGTGGCGCGGGGTCGTCCGCTAGTAGATTTGGTGCTGACTGGCCACGCTCACTGTTTGGAATACCTGCGGACTGGGAATACCGGACACGGTGACTCTGGGATTAATTGGCTTGTCTGCGGGGGAAGCGGTCACAGTCTCCGCCGCCAGCGCCCGGAAGGGCCGATGTTGGAGGAAGTATTGAGTCCAGAAGCTTATCGGCGGGCGCGGCAGTCTGGTTCCAAAACAGCCAGCCGGCGGGTAGCGGAATCTTTGCTATTTGTCGGCCGCAGCGGTCAAGGTTCCCACAAACGTCGTCCTTATTCGTGTTTGCGGATTGATGTTCTCGATGGGTGTCCCCCCAAGTTCCACATCCGACCTTTGGTTGTCGAACGATTTGAGGGGAAATGGCAGGATATCTCGATCGAACCTTTTGTGATTTAACTTTCGTTTTTCTGTAAGTCTCCATCCTTCTTAAAAAGGTGGACTTTGACCGATTCCGGTTCCCGCTTTTTTAAGGCTACGGGGATCGAGAGCCGAATGCTCGCACAAAATACTTGTATTAACTTAATTCAGGACAAAAATTCCATGATTGCTAATTTAACCGCCACCGGCTGGGAAATTATTTACCACCGCGCCCACGCTTTACTCGCGGCCCAACTTGGCGGACAGTGGAAGCGCTCGAAATCTCCGCTTCGCCTCTACGAAACCATAGCCGCTATTTCGCATCACGACGATTTGGAGAAAGAATGGGAAGAAAATATTTTGACTGAAGCGGGCGCGCCCTTTGATTTTACCTTGCAGACGGAAACTTCTCTGCCTAAAATTAAAGCCATGACGGAGAATTCCCTATATCGCGGTAGGTGGGTAGCCATGCTGATTTCTATGCACATGAGCTATCTCAATGAAGGAAAGCGGGGAGAGTCGAAGGAACTCGACGAGTTTTTGGACGAGCAACTGGCAAATCAAAAAAAATGGCGCAAAGAGTTGCAAGTTTCCGAGGAAGATGCTAAGGCAGCTTATGCTTTTTTCCAGTGGTGCGATCGGCTATCATTAATTCTTTGCAGTCGCGAGTTACCCGCCGGAGAACGAGCTTTAGAAATTGCTGTCGGCCCGGACGGCAAGCGCTACGATATTGTACAGCACAGCAACGAACTCGTGACAGTAACTCCTTGGCCTTTTGAAGAAGATAAGTTTACTGTGAACGTCGAAGCGTGCCTTTTGGATAAAGTCAAGTTCGACAGCAACAAGGAAATCAAGGAAGCCTTGCATAAAGCTCGCCGCGAAGTCTTAGAGTGGACTTTTGTCAAGTCTTAACTAAACCTTTGAAAAATAGGTGAAGGTTGTTGTCGGAGTTTAGCGGGCATGGCATTTGTGTAAACTTAAGGTTAAAACCATGTCTCATATTATGTCGGGTCGATTACCCCTAATACGGTAGGGGCGGGTTCACGAAAAATATCTGCCAATAATTGACAATCTCAAAAACCCGCCCTGTTAATCGCGGTCACTCGATCGGACATGATATCAATCAGCGTTATAGTTGAGTCTTGATCCCCCTTAACTCCCCTTAATAAGGGGGGGATAAGAACAGCCAAAATGGGTCTTGTTAAGGGGGATGCGATGGCGATCGAAACTTGGATAGAAACGAAAAAAATCGAGGGTTTGAGTTCCGCCATTATCCATTACCTATTACCTATTACCAACTATGAAACGTTCAGCTTGCCTAATTTTCAATCCCGTCGCCGGCAACAGCGACCCCGACCAAGACTTAGCTAGAATTCAGGAACTTTTAGAGCCTTTTATTGACTTAGACATTCGGCTGACAACCCCAGAATTAGACGCCGATCAAATCGCCCACGAAGCAGTTGCTAGGGGAGTTGAGGCAATTATTGCTTCCGGGGGCGACGGCACATTATCAGCAGTTGCTGGGGCGATTGTCAGCACAAATATTCCTTTAGGAATTATTTCGCGGGGAACTGCTAATGCTTTTGCGAATGCTTTAGACCTTCCAAATACAATTGAAGCCGCCTGCGCCACTATTTTGGGAGGGTTGACGCGGGTGGTGGATGCGGCAATTTGCAACGGTAAAATGCCGATGGTTTTGTTAGCTGGAGTGGGTTTTGAGGCGGAAACTGTCGAACTAGCCGATCGCGAAATGAAGAATCGCTGGGGAATGCTGGCGTACATTCTGTCAGGAATTCAACAGTTAAACAATTTAGAAAGATTTGAAGCCGAAATCGAAACCGAAGATAAAATTATCACCCTTACTGCTGTGGCTGTGACAGTAGCGAATGCAGCGCCGCCTACTTCCATTTTAGCTCAAGGCCCGGCGGGGATTGTTTTTGATGACGGCTTGCTGGACGTGACACTGGTGGCGCCTCAGAATAAAGCTGGGGCGATCGCAGCTTCTTATCACCTATTGCAAACAGCTTTGAGCGGAAATGCTACGGATCGGGACGACATCGGTTATTTGCGGGCAAAAAAAATAAAAATTACTACCGATCCGCCTCAAAAAGTGGTTTTAGACGGGGAAATTATCGGCATGACTCCGGTTTCTCTTGAGTGCGTTCCGGGAGGTTTAACTATTTTTGTACCGCGAGTTGAAGAAGAACCAGTGGTGGAAAAACTCACCGGTTTAGCAGACATCGAAGTTACCTTGAAACCCGTAACTTAAAATTTTTAGCGATACAAACAAAAAGAAAGACCGCCCGGGCGGTCTTTCTTTTTTAGGCGTCTAAAATTTGGCGAATGCGGCGCTCCAAACGTTCGAGATCGAGTCCGCCTTCATCGCGGCTGATCCGGCGCACGGTGACGTTAACATTGCTCAAATCCGCCAGCAAATCTTGGAGGATTTCTTGTTGCTGCCGAGCTTGAGTTATTTCGCGCGGTTCCTGCACCAAATCGCGAATAATTGTATCTTCGGCGCGCGAAGCAACGATGGGGTCTGCTTCGCCGTCTACGTGCACGAAAGTGCGCCGACCTGGCCCCCGTTCTTCTTCAATTGGTATTACTGCAGTTACTCGATCGGAGCGTACATATTTGCCAAATCCTAGGTGGACTAAGACAGAAGATTGTATTTTCATAGATAGCAACTTTTATTTGTTAGTTATCTATATTTTAACTTTACAAACTCTGAGATGACAACTAATATCATAGCTATTTGTACTACAATATGTGTCGGTATTTTCTGTGTTTTATAGTTGTCAATTTTTCTAAAAAGTGCTAAGTTAATTAACTGGATATAACTTACCAACGGTGGGTCAGAAACCGGGTTTTTTACGAAAATACGCGCTCCGACCAGCAGATTCGGTAAAAACCCGGTTTCTTTGGTCGGAGCGCGTAAATCCTGTTACCATAATAAAAATAGAGCAGTTTGCGATCGCCCGCAGCGCATTTCAGGGACACAGCCTACCGATTCTAGATTTGAGCATTACTTCCACGGAAAAACAGGAAAGCCTAAATCATGCTAATTAGTCTCGACTTAGTTATCAGTCTCCTGACGACAATTCCCTTCTGCACCATCAAAGACAAGTTTCAGCGCAACGAAACAGTTATCAAATTATTAAAAAGATTCAACCTCGACCCCGATGCACCGCCAGCCGATTTTAGCGGAGTTTATGTTTATACTTTAGTAGAATACGGCGCTGGAAAACCCAAACAGATTTTAGAACTATTTCGCCAAAAAGAGATTGAATCAGCATTTCGCAAAGCTTTCGAGTCCGATAGCCCAGCCATTTTAATTCAAGCAGGCGATGAATATCTGAATGAGAGTGCTTTAGGCAAAGAAATCCGAGATTTAGGCATTGACCCCCGACGAGAATTCATGGCATTTGCCGCCGTGTTTATGGAAGTAGCAAAGCGGACGCGGACGCTGGGAGATGTGATGGTGGGAAATGCGATCGCCTCTTTGCAAAAACGGCTATCTATGGTAATGGATCGCATCGAACGCCTCCCCACTATCGAAGGAATTCGCACCGAATTTGCGCGCTTAGAAGCCGAAGATTATCCGGCACTTCCCGCCGCAGCATCAACTAATATTCAAAAGTCTCAAGTTTTTATTTTATCACAACAAGTTCGCGGGTGGTTTGAAACCTTAAGTTATAAGTTTGAGCCACATCAAATCTCGGAGGATAACTATTTTGAATGGATTATCAATGTCCCCGTCAGACGCAATCGGTACGATCGCATTTTAGTGCGCGGAATAGCCGGAGAAGCCGGACTCAGGGATATCTCAGCCCTGCGCGAGTCGGTAGAAAAACAGCGCACCGATGAAGGCTGGTTAGTCACCGCCCGCCGCATCAGTCGCGCCGCGCGGGATGAGGTAGAGAAAGACGAAAATCGTAATTTAGCTTGCTATACGTTTGATGAATTACTCGACCAAGATGCCGATTTTACCGCTTATCTGGATTGGCTAGAAACAGAAATTACTAGCCGAGAAATTGATACCAAATATGTGCCGCTAGCTTGTACGAAAGAAGAAATTGACCCCGATACTCACCGCAAGATAGGCGTGAGTCATTATGACGGGCGAGATGGCTGGATCGAAGGTTATATTGACCTGTGGTTGAATGACCCCGTAAAAGAACATATTTCAGTTTTAGGAGAATTTGGAACGGGGAAAACTTGGTTTGCGATGCACTATGCTTGGATGGCACTGCAACGCTACCGAGATGCTCAAAAGCGCGGCTTAGAACGTCCGCGTTTGCCGTTAGTAATTCCTTTGCGAGATTACGCCAAAGCAGTTAGCGTCGAGTCGCTATTTTCCGAGTTTTTCTTTCGGAAGCACGAGATACCTTTGGCGGGTTATTCTGCCTTTGAACAACTCAATCGCATGGGCAAATTTCTGCTGATTTTCGATGGTTTTGATGAAATGGCCGCTAAGTGCGATCGGCAAGAAACCATCAACAACTTCTGGGAACTAGCAAAAGCCGTCGTTCCCGGCGCAAAAGTCATTCTCACTTGCCGTACCGAACACTTTCCTGAAGGCAAGGAAGGACGGGCATTGTTCAATGCAGAACTGCAAGCGTCAACAACCATTTTAACAGGCGAACTTCCCCAATTTGAAGTATTAGAATTAGAGAAATTTAACGACGAGCAAATTCGGCAAACGCTGTCATTTCAAACAGAAGCGGCTACTGTCGAAAAAGTGATGGGAAACCCGCAGTTATTGGATTTAGCGCGCCGCCCGGTGATGACCGAGTTAATTTTGGAAGCATTGCCCGATATTGAAGCTGGAAAACCAGTGGATATGTCGCGGATCTATCTGTATGCGGTGCGGCGGAAGATAGAGAGAGATATCACAGCCGAACGCACTTTTACTTCCCTAGCAGATAAGCTTTACTTTTTGTGCGAATTGTCTTGGGAAATGCTGTCAACCAACCAAATGAGTCTGAATTATCGCGGTTTTCCCGATCGCATTCGCGGCCTGTTTGGTTCCGTCGTGCAAGAGGAAAAAGACTTAGACCACTGGCACTATGACATGATGGGTCAGACAATGCTAATCCGCAATGCAGATGGGGATTATACTCCAGCCCACCGTTCGTTATTAGAGTTTTTTGTCGCTTATAAATTTGCAGCGGAATTGGGAGTTTTGGCCGCAGATTTTACCGAATTAGTCGCCCCTGAACAGTCTTGTGTCAATCCTGATGCAGCGCCTCAATCGTACACCTGGTCTAATTATTGTCAGATTCAGGCCCAGAAGAGAAATAATGGTGAGCTTATTGCGCCTTTGAAAGGATTTGCGGCGGAAGATTTAGGACAACTCCGTCAGAGTTTCGGACACGCACCGGTGACAAAAGCAGTGATGGATTTGTTGTTACCAATGCTAGGGGCTGTACCCTCGTGCCGGCCCTGCCTCGATGTAGGGGCTGCTACGGAGGAATTATTGGAAATTCTGGAAGCAACGCGGGGAAAAACTGAAAGTGAGGTAGGTTATGTGGGAGGGAATGCGGCGACGCTGTTGGTGAAAATCGATCGAACTGCGTTAGAAGCAAAAGACCTTTCTCGTGCAGTTATTTTAGGTGCTGATTTCACAAATGCGACGCTGCGCCACGTCAATTTGGCTGAAGCGAATTTGGCGAATTCTGCTTTTACTAACATCTTCGGCAGCGTTCGATCGGTAATATTTAGTCCAGATGGCAAACTGTTAGCTACAGGTGATAGTGATGGCGTAGTTCGCTTGTGTGAAGCTAGCAGCGGAATAGAAATATTGACCTGTAAAGGACATACCAACGCCGTGGAGTCTGTCGCCTTCAGTCCAGACGGCGAGATACTTGCTAGCGGGAGTTATGACAAAACAATCAAGTTATGGGATATCAATACTGGTGAATGTTTAAAAGTGTTGCAGGGACATACGGAATCAGTAATGTCTGTTACCTTCAATCCTGATGGAAATATACTTGCTAGTGGGAGTTTCGATCGCACGATAAGGTTATGGGATATCCGCACGGGTGAATGCCTCAAAATTTTGCAAGACCATACTAAAGTTGTATTGTCAGTTGCTTTCCATCCTGCTGGTAAAATACTTGCCAGTGGCAGCGGCGACAGAACTGTGAGGCTATGGAATATCGGTACTGGTGAAGGTCTCAAAACTTTGCAAGGTCATACTAAAAACGTGTTTTCAGTTGCTTTCGATTCTGCTGGTGAAATACTTGCTAGTGGAAGCGCCGACAAAACAGTGAGGCTGTGGAATATCGGTAGCGCTGAATGTCTCAAAACTTTGGAGGGACATTTCGATCAAGTACGGTCAGTAGCCTTCAGTCCTTCGGGCGAAATACTCGCAAGTGGAAGTTACGATCAAACAGCGAAACTGTGGGATATCCGCACTGGTGAATGCTTGAATACTTTGCAAGGGCATAGCAATACAGTAGAGTCAGTGGCTTTCCATCCTGCTGGTGAAATACTTGTTAGCGGTAGTTACGACCAAACGCTGAGGCTGTGGGCCATCGACAGCGGTGAATGCTTGAATACGCTGCAAGGGCATAGCAATCAAGTAAGGTCCGTAGCCTTTAGTCCAAACGGTGAAATTCTTGCCAGCGGCGATGACGAACAAACAGTCAGGCTGTGGGATGTTAACACTGGTGAATGCCTCCAAATCTTGCAGGGTCATCTCGATCGGGTACATTTAGTTGCCTTCCATCCAAACGGTGAAATACTTGCTAGCGGAAGTTATGACCAAACGGTGAGGCTGTGGGATATCCGCAGTGGTGAATGCCTCAATATTTTGCCAGAGAGTGGAAAAAAAGTACGGTCGATCGCCTTTAGTTCTTCGGGTGAAATACTTGCCAGTGGTAGTAGTTATAACCAAACGGTGAGGCTGTGGGATATCCGCAGTGGTGAATACCTCAAAACCTGGCAAGGGAATAACAGTTCATTATACTCGGTTGCCTTCAGTCCTTTGGCCGAGATATTTGCCAGTACAGGTTATGACGGAACGGTGAGGCTGTGGGATATCCATACTGGTGAATGCCTCCAAATGTTGCAGGGGCATACGGGTTGGGCACGCGCGATCGCCTTTAGCCCTAACGGTGAAATACTTGCCAGTGGAAGTGTCGATCAAACAGTAAGACTATGGGATATCAACAGCGGTGAATGCCTCAAGATTTTTCACGGGCATACTGATTGGATACGTTCAGTGGCCTTTAGTTATTCGGGTGAGTTAGTTGCTAGTGGAAGTGTCGATCAAACGGTAAGATTATGGAATATTCGTACAGGTGAATGTCTAAAAATATTGCAATGTCATACCAGTAGAATTAACTCATTTGCCTTAAATTATGATGGTAAATTGGTTGCTACTTGCAGTCGCGATGGCACAATTATGATTTGGGAGATTGAGACCGGTGAGTGCCTCAAAATACTCAAAAGTGACCGACCTTATGAACACATGAATATCAAGGGTGTTACGGGTTTAACGGAAGCTGTAAAAGCCACGCTTAAAGCTTTAGGGGCTGTTGAAAATTGATCGTCGCAAAGGAGAAACTATGCAGTCAGCAATACGGATTACAACATTGATATTACCCATAATTAGGACACGGCAGTGCCGTGGCCCTACAATTAATCGGGCGAGGGTTACATTTCTCATCGAGGAAAATCGATGATTTTGGGGTAGGGAAACGGCATTGCCGTGTCCTCCGTTACTAGAGTTATCCCGAACAGAACTTACGCACGGGTGGTCAGAAACCGGGTTTTTTACGAGAATACTTCGTTGAGGCCAGCAGAAACGGCTAAAAACCCGGTTTCTAACGTAGCCTACTGACTAAACTGTTGAGCGTAGTAGCCAGCATAGCGAGATCCCTTTTCCAGCAACTCCTCGTGCGTCCCAGATTCCACAATTCTGCCTTTTTCCAAAACTAAAATACGATCGGCTCTCCGCACAGTGGCCAAGCGGTGAGCGATAATAAACACAGTGCGATCGCGCATCAATCTTTCCAGCGCTTCTTGCACTAAACCTTCGGATTCCGAATCCAGCGCCGATGTAGCTTCATCCAAAATCAATATTCTGGGATCGAGCAAAACTGCACGGGCGATCGCAATTCTTTGTTTCTGTCCACCAGATAAGTTTACACCCCTTTCTCCCACCCAAGTTTGATAACCGTCAGGAAACTCACTAATAAATTGATGAGCGTTAGCAATCTCCGCAGCTTTTTGCACATCTTTCAGTTCATAATAAGATTGACCGAAAGCGATATTTTGAGCAATTGTACCGGAAAATAAAATCGTTTCTTGCGGTACAATTCCGATTTGCCTCCGCAGAGTATTTAAGGTGACATCTTGAATATCAATACCGTCAATTAAAATCTGTCCCGCTTGCGGATCGTAAAATCTGGGTAACAAGTTTACTAAAGTAGTTTTACCCGCACCGGATGCGCCCACGAGGGCAATCATTTCTCCGGGAAGCACCAACAAACTCATGTTTTGTAAAATCGGTGTCTCTGAGTTATAGGCAAAATTAATATTGCGGTATTCGACTTTTCCGGTAACGTGGGGCAGTTCAATTGCACCCGATTTTTCGACTACAGCGGGTTGAATTGCTAATAGTTCAAAAATGCGATCGCTAGAAGCTTCTCCCTGCTTAAAATCCCCGTAATTAGCAGTTGTGATAGCAATGGGGTCAATTAAAAGTGCCACCCCTGCGATATAACTTATAAATTGAGTACCTGTGAGATTTCCTTGAGAAATTTGCCAACCTCCCAGGAAAAAGAGCAAAATCACGCTCATCGCTTCCAGAAAGCCAACTACAACGAACTGAAGTGCTTTTATTCTTTCTGACAAATACTTAGCGCGGCGGTTTTGTTCTGCTTCTTCTGCAAAGCGCGCAATTTCGTAGTCTTCAGCCACAAATGCTTTGATTAAACGAATGCCACTGAATACTTCTGTCAGCAAAGCGGATAAATCAGAGATGCGATTTTGACTTTGCCGCGAGTAACTTAGCAGTCTTTCACCAAACCAGCCAATTAAAATAGCCATCAGCGGTGCAATAATTAATGCACCTAGAGTTAATTGCCAGTTGAGATAAATCATATATCCCAGGACGGCAATTAGCTGCAAAACACAAGGAATAAACTGATGAAAAAATTTATTTACGACTTCGCCAATGCGGTCAATATCTTCGGTGAGGCGGTAGGATAAGTCTCCGGTTTTGGCAGTTTCAAAGTAGCCGAGATTGAGTTTTTGCAGGTGGGAGTAGACTTTTTTGCGGATTTCTAAAGCAATAGTCAAAGCTGCTTTTGCCATCAGCGTATCTTGACCGTACTGGGCTGTACCGCGAATTAGAAATATAATGGCGCTGAGTGCAGCAATTTGAGCGAACCCTTGTAAATCTCCTTTACCTATAAATTTTGCTGTTTCGCCAACCAGCCACGCTATAATTGGCCAAAATATGGTAAATACTACGGTACAAGCTAATGCTTTACCGATGGTTTGTTTTTGGGGACGGAGGTAGGGTAAGATTTGCCAGTATGTCGATCGAGTTTTCAAGATATTTTGCCCTCGCAAATTCTGTTTTTGGGAATCTCTGCAAGAATATTCAAACTTCGATACCCCCTAACCCCCCTTAATAAGGGGGGACAAGATTATTATTCAAAGTCCCCCTTTTGAAGGGGGATTTAGGGGGATCTCTGCGTAAGTCATAGAGATATCTGAGCCAGAATATGATAACAGCGATCGGACAAATCTCAACAATCATTCTTCACCAAAAGCATCCGGGATACAAAGCCCCCGGATTAATCCGTGGGTTAATTGTCCAATTCTTCAATCTTAGATCTAAAATCTAAAATCTAAAATCATTCCTGACCGTCGGCATGAGTCGCTAGTACCTTAGCCCCCGCCACAACTTCGCCCCGAAAGGCGGCTGACTGTCCGGGTGCAAGAGTAACTGGTTCAGCGTAGATAAATCCGTTGTCAATTAAATTGCCTGACTCGTCCAACACTTCATAATTGACTTTGACATTCTTGATTATTTTGCAGCCTTGATTAAGCACTTGACCGATGAAAAAGTTGCCGTCATAATTGGTCGCCGTAATTGACACTTTCGCAGCCATGTTGGAACCGGGAATGCAAGTTTGAGAAGTTCCCGAAGCTGGCTGTTTTTCGCACAATTTTCCTAAGTCTACTGTTTTGCCGTCGGGGGTTTTCATGTAGCAAAACGGCTCGTCAACTGGTGAATTTTGAGCAATTGTATTTGTAGAGTCTGCCAGCAAAGGGCGAGCTGATATCGGCGAGATTAGCAAACTTGATAAAGCTACTGTTAAAGGTAAACAAATCATGTTTTTTCGGCTTTTTCTGAAATAAATTGTACAATATAATGCAGCTAAAATTTAGCAATAGTCCGGACAGTTTTTATATGACCCAATGGCTTATTATGTAGGACTTCGCAGCCCCTGTGGATAATTAAATCAATGTCAGCTCCACCCCTGACTTACATTTAATTCGACTTTTTTACGATCCTCCTTGCCCCGCGTAAGCTTGTAGTATCGTTCCAAAAACTGTCCGGAGTATTGAAGTGTATAACAATGGCGATGCTAAAGAAATTTACGCAGAACTAGAACTGCTTTCTCCACTACATCTTTTCAAACAGGGCGATCGCTATCAGTATACTGTGCGTTGGAGTCTTCATCAACTGCTTTCAAGTGATGTCAATGCTATGGCAACACGCGACGCTTTTGAAAAACTCCTAAAAGGGAAGTGATGGACGGGTACGGTCAAAAGTTACTCTGTTCTACCCGATCGCAGGCCTGGAATTTTGAGGCGGGTACGGTAAAGACCATTACTTGCAGTTCGGCAATTGCATTTTTCAAGTAAACTCCGCGAGATCGGGGCTGTAATCTTTAGCCGATATCAGATGCCAATTGGTATTACCAACTAGCCTTAAGACCTGCTCGTGATACTGTACCAAAGTCGGACGATGACCGACACTGATAAAAGCAGTTCCTGTTTCTTTGAGCAACTGATAGAGCCGTCTCTCGTTAGCCACATCCAATGCACTCGTTGATTCATCCAAAATAGAGTAGCGAGGTTTAGTCAGCAGTAGGCGTGCAAATGCTAACCGTTGTTGTTCTCCTAGTGACAAAACATCAGCCCATTCCAATTCCACATCAAATCCACCTACCCGTTCTGGCAAATGGGAAAGATTGACTTGTGCGAGTATTTCGTGCAGTTGTTCATCAGTAACTTGACCGCTGGTGTTGGGATATAGCAATTGGCTGCGTAAGTCCCCTAGCAGCATATAAGGCCGTTGGGGCAAAAACAGCGTTTCCTCCGGTTTAGGACGGACAATGCAACCCGTACCCGCATTCCACAATCCTGCGATCGCTCGCATTAACGAACTCTTGCCAGCGCCAGAAGGTCCAACAATCAAGACGCTTTCACCGTGCCCCACCTTGAAAGATAAATCTCTAACTAAGATTCGCTCATAGTTAGGCGTCTCTAAGGTAACCCGTTCGAGGGCTAGATAGTGCTGTTCCACAACATCAATCGTTGCCATGCCGGCTCGAGGTGCTGCCATTTGCTCGGACAGAACCTGATCAAATGTTCCTAAACGATTAATCTGAGTGGTAAAGTTAGTTAGCATATCAAAATTCTCGGCAATAAACCCCAGGGCACTTAAAATAGACACAAACGCTCCAGAAGCTTGCGTTATCTGCCCAAAATCTATCTCACCCGCAAAGTATCGAGGAGCTAAAAAAACTATAGGTAAATTTGTAAATATCATCCCGGTTCCTAGGGTAAAGAAACCCAGGTTACGCTGCAAGACAATCAGGTTATTAAAATTATTCAATACTTCATTAAATCGCTGTGATACTCCACTAAACTCACGCTCTTCACCTCGGTAAAATGCAATGGATTCACTATGGTCTCGAAGATGAACCAAACTATAGCGAAAATTTGCTTCTCGTTGTAACTGATTGAACTTTAATCTACTTAATCTCTTACCTATAAAGATAGTGAAAACAGTTCTAAAAGCAGCCAGTATCAATACAACTAAAGTCAGTGCCTTGTCAATTGTAAAGAGAACGCCGAGAAAAGAAATTATTGTGACAACTTGGTTGAATAATAATCCCCAAATATCAATATTTTGCTTAACAAACAAATTAACGTCTTCAGCTAAACGCTGATCGGGATTATCAACCTTATCATTGAACTTAATTTTGTAGAAACCTTGATTGCTAAAATATTTCTTCAGTAAGTGATTCGTTAGCCACTTTCGCCAGTAGAGTTGCAGTACATTTTGCGAATAGAAGAAGAAAACCATAATGGGCGTGAATATGGCAAACAGACCCAATAGCATCAGCCACATCTTATAGAAGTCTGAAACATTCTTTCCCGTGACTGCATTCATCAAGTCCCGCATAATATAGCTCTGGACTATGCCCACAGCATTGAAACCTAGCATTAATAACATTACGAGGGCGAACAACCCCCTAGCTCCCCATTTTTCTCTGGAAAAGAAGTAGGGGTTTGCGATCGACCAAAACTGCTTTACCGACTGCTTCAATTGATTCATATTTTCTTCTGGTTAAAAAAAATTGTGCTTTGGTGGAAACTACCTGTAGCGGATGGGGCAATTCTCATCGTTCATGTCCATCAGCGACACCTGATATGGGTGATGCTCCCGTGGTACTTCCCTAATGATGCTCGGATCACTTCAGGATTTCTATCTTAAGGTAGATGACACATCTTAAACATCAGTAATTTTACTGAGTTAACGGAACTTACCCCGCACACGGGGTAAGTTCCGTCTGAAACCATTGCGAGGTGAGACTTGCCCGGAGCCTCCAAGTCTTTTACATAACTACAATCTCTTACAACCCTTATGTGGCTGGGTTTTTGCTTAAATTCATCAGAGAACAATACTCTCGCCCTAAATATTGAGAAAATCTTAAATACATGACTACGGTTTGTCGGCAGTCAAGTCGCTAAAACCGAGACGGGAAAAAGAATACAGCCCCCATAACTACCCCCGCAGGGGGTAAGTTCCGATTTAACTCCTCGCTCCTGTTGTCCCCCGCTATAACTGTACCCAGTTTAGCGGTGGGATGAAAGGCAGGGAGATTGTAGGTACGGAAATCTCCAAATCTTTATCGATGTCGCTGTTTTACTGGAATGTGTATAATACAGTAAGGAGGTAATGAGATGCTGCATACTGCCATCAAGGTTCGACTTGATCCAACATTAGAGCAACAAGCCCTACTGTCTCAGCACTTTGGCTGTGCCAGATGGTGGTGGAACTATGCTCTAAACAAGTCAATTGAGACTTACAAAGAAACGGGTAAAAGCCTTGGTCAGTCAGCACTCAATGCCTTTTTACCCAAACTCAAGAAAGCCGAAGAAACACTTTGGTTGTCTGAATGCTATAGCCAAGTTTTGCAAGCAACAACGCTCAACCTCACAACTGCCTATAAAAACTTTTTTGCAGGTCGTGCTAGGTTCCCGCGCTACAAGTCAAAGCATGATAAGCAATCGATTCAGTATCCTCAAAATGTCAAGGTACTTGATGGGTTTGTTCAGTTTCCGGGCAAGGTCGGCAAAGTTAAAGCCAAGTTGCACAGGAACATAGAAGGAACAATCAAAACCGTAACGGTTAGCTTAGATCCTTCTGGGAAATACTTTGCCTCAATATTGACGGAGAGTGAAGGCGACAATCCAACTGTTTCAACGGCAGGCAAAGTAATTGGAATTGACTTGGGATTGACTCACTTTGCTATTACGAGCAATGGCTGCAAAGTCTCCAAGTATGATCGCCCCAAGCATCTAGCCAAACACGAGAAAAACCTCAAACGCAAGCAACAAAAGCTAGCTAAAAAACAGAAAGGAAGTAATTCAAGGAACAACGCCAAAAAGACTGTAGCTAAAGTGTACGAACGGGTAACTAAATCCCGTCAGGATTTTCTACATAAGCTTTCGAGAAAGCTCGTCAATGAAAACCAAGTTGTCGTAGTAGAGAATCTTAATGTCAAAGGCATGGTATGCAATCACAATTTAGCTAAAGCCATATCTGATGCGGGATGGGGAATATTTGTCAATTTCCTAGCTTACAAGCTAGAGAAAAAAGGTGGTAAGTTGGTTGAAATTGACCGTTGGTTCCCCAGCTCCAAGCTCTGCTCTAATTGCTATTACCAGATTGATAAGCTACCGCTTGATATTAGGAAGTGGACTTGTCCTAATTGCGGTACTCGTCATGACCGTGATGGTAATGCTGCAATAAACATTAGAGCGGAAGGCATCAGGAGACTACAGACGGATGGAACAGCCGTTTTTGCTAACGGAGGGGAAGTAAGACCAAAGATTGGACGCAAGTCTGTTCTGAGGCATTCCTCCGTGATGTTAGAAGCCGACACTATAATCGTTTCGATTTAGTGTGGGTAGTTCACAATCAGTAAAATGGCTTTAAGCTGTTGGGCATCTAAATTGTATTTTTGGGCGGGCTAGAAGCCCACCCCACAAGAATTAGATGCACGGGCTAGGAGCAACAGCAAACAAGAATTAGATGTACACCTTACGAGATTATCTAATACTCGGCTTTCTATTCCTAAGATTCCGCGCTCCGGGAATTTTCCGGCTGGGACGGCGATTGTTCAAACTGCTCGCAGTTCGAGTATTCACAGCATCAGCAGCAGCTATTAAACCTAAATCTTGCAAAATTTCAACAGCCGCCCTTTGTCCAGTTTCGCAACCGCCTTCCATGTAACCTTGAGCTTCCAGCGAAGTGTGTTCCCCGGCAAAATATAAATTGCCAACTCGTTCGCCTTCAACGCCGTACATTTGCGTCCACTGTCCGACTAAATAGCAGGAATAAGAACCTTTAGAAAAGCGTTCTCCCTGCCAATAAGCTCGCACAGCTTTGCCCGATCGCAAATTTCTCACTCCGGGAAAAACTCTTTCAAATTGGTTCAAAAATCTTTGTGCTTGGTCTTCTGGAGTTCCGGCACCGATCGACAAACCCTGCTTTCCTCCTGTAAAATTAGTAACTAAACCGTTAGGAGTAGGGGCGAAAGGCGTAGCTTCCGAGGTATTCTGGAATTCTAAATCGCTATAAACAGAAGCAGTCGATCGATAAGGTTCCCGCCAAATTCGGCTGCGGTAGCCGGTAACTAATTTAGAATTAGTACCGTAACCCAATTGCTCGATCGCCCTGCGCTTTGGTTGGGGCAAAGGTACATTAATTTTAACGTCTCGCAGAGTGCTAAACGGCAAAGTTAACAAAACTCGCTCGTAAGTGCGATCGAACGCGCTTAGTCCCGATCGCAAATTTACCCGATAGCGACCATCCGGCAAAAGAGTAATCGCTTCCAAAACCGTCCCCGCCTCGATCGAACCAGACAATTGACTTGCTAAACTGTTGATAATTTGACTGTTGCCGCCGTCAATTTGATAGCGCTCATCGCTGTTGCCGTACAATTCAAAACTGCCAGCTTCAGAACCGATTAAAAACAGCAGATTTAACGCCGACTGTTCCTCGGAATCTCGACCGTAGAATACCGTATAAGCAACCCGCAACAATTGTCGCAGTAGCGTGCTAGTATCAGCTTGGTCTAAATATTCAGCGATCGAAAGATTGTCCAATCTTTCTGCTGCTTCCGTAAAATCGAGATAGCTAATGTTATCTCCGATAGCGCCCAAATCTCCATTGATTTTAGTCGCTAGCGGCGCAAAATCCGCGATTATTTGCTCAAGAGGAAATCGTCGCCCTTCAAAGAAAAAAGTATCCTTCACCAATCCACTCTGCACTTGGGCTAAGTCGATCGCCCGCAAACCCAATTCCGTCGCCAGCGAGATTAAATTAGTGTGGCCGGTGTCAATAAATTCTCCCCCCACATCAGCCGGAATTAGCGTTCCAGCCACCTTGGGAACCGTGCGTATCCGCCCCCCCACGCGGTTCGTTGCCTCGATTATATCGGCACGGACGCCCGCTTGGCGCAAGCGATAAGCCGCCGTCAAACCCGCAATTCCCGCACCCACAACCAAAATCGGCGATCGTCCGCCCTGTTGAGCAAAAGCTCCCCCTCCCTCCCTAGTAAAAGTCCCAGCAGCAACAGCCCCCGCAGCAGCTAAGCCCCCGTGCAGCAAGCGGCGCCGAGATATGGGAGAATTGGGAGTGCGATCGCTCAGCATCCCCAGCAGTTCATCAGCCGGAATGCCTGTTTCCCTTGATTTCTGGGCAATACTCGCAGCGCGGCGCAGCATTGCCATCAGTGCAGATTTAGCCATAATTAAGACCTCCTCACAAAACAAAACTTTGATGTAAACTGGATTCTCGATCGTGCAATTTCCAGACTAAAGTCCAGAGAGATTTTTTTAATAATGCTAACCCTCAGAACACTGTTCGACAGCAAATTTTATCTCGAAAACAACCCTGATGTCGCCGTAGCAGTTGCCAGAGGCACGGTATCGAGTCCCTTCGATCACTACCGAAAAATTGGCAAATTTGAAAATCGCGACCCGAATGCCCTGTTCGACGCCAGCTATTATTTAGACACCAATACAGATGTAGCGGTATCAGCCAAACTCAATGGCTTTTCAGCAGCAGATCACTTTATCAGATTCGGTCAATTTGAACTACGCAACCCAAACCCATTCTTCGATGTTAATTTTTATCTAACAAGCAACCCCGACGTTCAGACAGCAGTCCAAACAAATCAATTTACCCCATTTGAACACTACTTCAAAGCCGGTCAATTAGAAAACCGCAAAGCCAGCATTTTCTTCGATCCCAGCTTTTATCTAGAAAAATATCCGCTGGTAGCAGCAGCAGTCAATAGCGGCGCAGTTAAAAGTGCGATCGACCATTACATTCAATTCGGTCAACAAGAAGGATTGTTGAGCACTCTCCCCGATCCCGCCGACAATTTGAACGCAGCAAAAAGCCTGGGCATTCTCACAGAAATTCAAACTGCGAGCGATTTTGTGGGAAATGCTGAACCAGCCGACATTTACAGTTTTATCCTCAATACTCCCAGCCTTTTCAGTGTAACTGTTGACGGTTTGAGTGCAGATGTTGATGTTGAATTAATTCAAGATCTCAACGGCAACGGCGCAGTTGGATTAGACGATATTATTGCTTCGTCTAACAATTTAGGCACGGCTTCAGAAACAATTGTCAGCAATGGGCCTTTACCTGTGGGGACTTATTTTGTCCGCGTTTCTCAATTTCAAGGCGATACAAATTATGACTTGAGATTGCTATCTGCTCCCTCAGAAATACCGCCCCAATTTTAAAATCAAATTAACGTACATAGCAAGCCTAAATCAGTCAAACAAACCCCGACTTCTCCTCAGTTCTCCTCTCTTCCTTCGCGGTCTTTGCGCCTTCGCGGTTCGTAAAAAAACATCTGGTTCACAAATGATTTAGACTTGCTATAAAACAGGCTGCCAAAAGGGCGAGCGACAATTTGCCCAGGTTTCACTTATTAGTTGCTGGCCCGCTGGGAGAAGGCAAAGATTGAACGGGTGTCGGAGGCCAATTAGAACGACTTCTGGTTAGAGTAGTAGACACCAAAGCATAGCCCAAAACAGCAGGAAGGACGATCGCACTCAGAAACACGATCGCCGCAGCCCAAGTCATCGTATTCGAGAGCGGGCCGTAATGAGTGCGGTAAGGGTCAAACATTGGTAAATTAGGCATCGGGGCGTCCCGCAGCGCGATCGGACGTTTGAACCGTACCCGCCTGTCGTCGAGCTTTTCGAGCAAAATCCAGCCAACTTCCGCCTCTTCCCGGCATAGCTTCTGAAAAATCGCAGGATTGCGGAACAAATCGTTGCTAGCCCGCACAATCTTGTACTCCCAAACCGTCAAATCAACAGAATTGGGATCAGATTGGGGATTGCCATTCGAGCGCGCATTTTCAGGCGCATTAAAATTATCCTCTTGAGATTCGTACCGAGTCAAAACTTCCTCCTCCTCGTCGTATTTTTGCCCCGCAACCAATTGCTCGCGGCTCACCAAAAGACCCACAAGCGCAGCCTCCAAGCCGAGACTGCCAAGCATCAAACTCCAAATCAGAATTTCAACCATAAAAGGAGTTAAAAGTTAAAAATCAAAAACTCAAAAGACTCGCTTTTAACTTTCAATCTTTAATTTTTAAATAGCCTTCTACCACACAATCTGCACCCACTGTGCGCCAAGAAACCCGCTCTAAAGTCAAAGCATCAGTCATTGCGGAAAACCCCAAATCTCCTACAGGAGTTGGAGATCCTTGACCACCGACAATTTTAGGAGCAATAAAAGCCATAATTTTTTGAACTGCACCCTCAGCAATTGCCCTCGCCGCCAAAGTGCCGCCGCACTCCCAGAGTACAGAAAGAAAAGATCGATCGTACAAATAAGCCATCACATTAGTCGGTGTCAGCGGCGACAATTCCACAACTTCCACCCCTTTGGCGATCAAAAATTCCTGAAATTCCGGGTTAACCCCAGGCTCAGTCAGCACCAAAGTAGCCGCCACAGAGGTTTCCCACAACCAAGCCGACTTCGGCAAATCCAAAGTGCGACTCATCACCACCCGCAGAGGATTATTCCTGTCAGGCTGGTGACTCGTCAGTAGGGGATTGTCCAGACGCACCGTATTTCCCCCAACAATCACAGCATCGCAGCCGACGCGCACCCGGTGTACCTCGCTCCGAGCCTCCTCGCCTGTCACCCAAGCGCTGTGGCCGCTACTGGTAGCAATTTTACCGTCCAAAGTCATTGCATATTTCAAAATTCCAAAAGGCCGGCGGTGCAAAATCCGGTGCACAAAAGCCTCGTTGAGTTTCTGGCAAGCTTCCCCTTCCACTCCCGCCACCACTTCAATGCCAGCCTCTCGCAACCGGGCTAGCCCAGTGCCCGCTACCAAAGGATTCGGATCGACCATGCCAGCCACTACTTTTGCCACCTTGGCCTTAACTAAAGCTTCGGAACACGGAGGAGTCCGGCCGTAGTGGTTGCAGGGTTCCAGGTTCACGTAGACAGTCGCTCCTTCGGCGAGTTCCCCCGCTTCCCGGAGCGCAAAAACTTCGGCGTGAGGTTGACCGGCACCGGGATGAAACCCTTCGCCGACAATCTTGCCGTCTCGGACAATTACAGAACCGACAAGGGGGTTGGGTGCGGTTTTGCCCAGAGCACGGCGAGCCAATTCTATGCAGCGGCGCATCATGGCTCGATCGAACTCTTGAACTTCGCTGTTTTCCAGTTGTTTTGTACCTTGCTGCTGTCCGTTAGCTAAGCTGGCGATCGCTTTAGCGTGCGCCGGAAAAGTTTCCATGAGATTTTGGTATGATATCTATCCCTGAGTGTACTGAGTTTGATGCTAATTTTGGCGGCGATCCGACAATCGATTGCGGCTGGGGCAAACTGTACGTTACCACTGAGATATTGCACCATTCTCAATTAGCCTTTTATGAACAGGCAAGATGCCTGTTCCACAAGAAAATTTATCTTTTGTGGAACAGGCATCTTGCCTGTTGCTGACAATGGTGCAAGATGTGAGTTACCAGGAGTGAAGGGCAATGTAGGGCGATCGACCCGCACGCTCGATCGAATAGCTTTAACATTAAGAAACAATAGCAGGCGCTTGAGAAAAAACAATGAGTCAGGACATGGAGCGGGAATTTGCCAGCCGCGACGAATTAATAGCCTACGTGCGCCAACAGTTCCCCGAAGCCGCCGCCCGGGACAGCAGCGTACCCCCGATCCTAGGCGGGCGCAAAGCAGCCGAGACAGCCCTGCAACAAATTGACCCCGGCAAGTACGCCTCAACCCGCAATTTCCTCAACGGTGCGGTAACGCGCTTGTCGCCCTATTTGCGCTACGGCGTTTTGAGTCTTGCCGAAGTCCGGGATGCCGTGCTGGAGAAGGTGCGGCATCCAGAAGATGCTGTGAAACTCGTCAACGAGTTGGGTTGGCGGGATTATTGGCAGCGACTCTACGCCGAATTGGGCAAGGGGATTTGGGAAGACCGGGAAGCCTACAAAACTGGTTACACTGCTAAAGATTACAGCGAAACTCTGCCGCAGGATGTCATCGAGGGCACGACTGGTTTGGTTTGCATCGACAGTTTCAGCCGCGAGTTGCGAGAAACTGGTTATTTGCACAATCACCAGCGGATGTGGACTGCCGCTTATCTTGTACATTGGCGCCGCGTGCGTTGGCAAGCCGGAGCTCGCTGGTTTTTGCAACATTTGCTAGATGGAGATCCGGCGAGCAATAATCTTTCTTGGCAGTGGGTAGCAAGCACTTTTAGTCACAAACCTTATTTTTTTAATCGGGAAAATTTGGAACGTTACACTAAGGCGGTTTATTGTCGCGATTGTCCTATGTACGGGCAATGCGATTTTGAGGGAACTTACGAATATTTGGAAGGGCAGTTGTTTCCTCATGGAGAAAAGGTCGATCGTAGCGGCGGTTCTAAAAGTTGGAACCGCCCTAAAAAAGGTCGCAGAAATTAAAAAGTCAGTAGTCATTAGTCATTAGTTATTAGTTATTAGTTGTTAGTTATTAGTTATTAGTTATTAGTTATCAACAGTCAACAGTCAACAGTCAACAGTCAACAGTCAACATTCAACATTCAACAGTCAACAGTCAACATTCAACATTCAACAGTCAACAGTCAACAGTCAACAGTTAACAGTCAACAGTCAACAGTCAACAATTACTAATTTATGAACAATCCGATTATTTGGCTGCACGGCGACTGTTTGAGTCCTGAAGGCCCGGCTTTTCAAGCGCACCCAGAGGCCCCGGCAATCTGGGTTTGGGATGATGCGCTGATTGATGAATGGCAGTTGAGTCTCAAACGAATGGTGTTTATTTACGAATGTTTGCTGGAGTTGCCGGTAGTTATTCCCCACATTCCGCAGATATTCAAGCAGAAGGAAAGGAAGATAGATTCGGAAACACAAAACTCCCAAACGATTGCAC
>NZ_JAUBRC010000013.1:0-145695 GCF_036701635.1 Microcoleus sp. N9_B4
GACTTTCTTCTTCCCTCGAACCTCTTCCTTCAATATTTTCTTAGAGCAGTTTTCCATTCTTGAAGTAAAGTAGGGACTTAAGCCAAGCCTAAGTCCCTACCCCATATGTGTAATTGACTCAACTGAAAACCGCTATATCGGGGATTTAGAAATTTTGACCTTCCGTGGTTGGAGCTATCGAGCCCGGTTGGTTGAGGAACAGGTTTTTAGCGCCGTCGTTTTGGTAGATACAGTTAATTTCGGGTTGAGCTTCCAGGGGGCCGGTGAAGCCAAAGGTGTTCATGCGATTTTTGCAATCCCGCACTTGGTCTTGGCTGATGAGTTTTCTTTGTTCGAGAATTGCCCAGTTATTGGTTCGCAGGACGCATCCGGGGCGCATACTCGGCTGCGAGATGTAGACGTTGAAGGGGTTGAGGGTGACGTAGAGGCGCATATCTGTCACCATCGCACTTGCTCCAAACTGCACGCAAAGTTCTGGGTTCGGGGCGCTGCGATCGATAAATTCGCGGGAGGCTACGTTCTCTGGGCTAATTGTAGCTGTGGAGCTAAAGGCAATGCCAATGCCAATTCCCAGAATAAAGACGGCTGTTAAAATCCCTAGGGTGGCGGAATTGAGGAAAGAGGGTTTGCCGGACTGAGGTTGACGCCGCGACTGTCCGCCAAAGGAGCCGGAGTAGTCGGAGTCTTCATCTCCTCGGGATGGGTCGCCGCTGAATCTGTCGTTGTAGGATTTAGGTTTGCGTTTCATATAAGGTTCCCTCAGTTCTGGAGACTCAACAGGTAGTAGTTTGTTATTTTTAACAGATCGCGCCTTTCTAATATTATGGCGCTAGGAAGATGGTTGCGGAGGACCCAGGACACCCCCTGTGGGTTTGGTGTTGGGTTCACAGCTCGCGATCGACCAAGGGGCTGCCTTGTCTGAATTTTCAGATTTCAATAAAATAGCTGAAAGTGAGATAGTCTTGCACAGCGGAGGAATCCGGCTCAAGATTGTTGACAAATTTTAACATTTTACAAGTCAGGAGGTATAGATTAGTGTCTGTCGAAATTATTCAAAAGCCTTCCACAGTCCGCAAGCTTGCACCGCGCTACCGCGTTCTGCTGCACAATGATGATTTCAATCCTATGGAGTACGTGGTGCAGACTTTGATGGCGACGGTACCGAGTCTGACTCAGCCACAGGCTGTAAATGTGATGATGGAAGCCCATACTAACGGGATGGGATTGGTGATTGTTTGCGCTCTCGAACACGCTGAGTTTTACGCTGAAACGCTCAATAATCACGGATTGAGCAGCAGCATCGAACCTGACGATTAGAACCTGACGGTACTGCAACGGATTCGCCCAACCGGTTTCAGACTCATACCCTCAACTCTCATACCAAAAAGCCAAGGGTTAGGCCCTTGGCTTTTTGGTATATTTAATCCGGTAGATATGGAAATGTGAAGAGCATAGGTTTTTCGGAACGGCCGGAAGTGGTTCGGAGCTAGGTGAGCTCTCGCGCCAATTTCAACTCTCCAATCTCAAATCTTTATCCGAGGAACTTAATAACGTCCTCCGCCGCCGCCTCCTCCACGAGCAAATTTGCCAGGGCCGCCACCGCCCCGGTTGCCGCCGCCCCGGCCGCCTTCATCTTCGCGGGGCTTAGCTTTGTTAACTTTGAGGTCGCGACCCATCCACTCTGCTCCGTCGAGAGCAGCAATCGCTGCATCTTCTTCTGCATCTGTGGACATTTCTACAAAACCGAAGCCGCGGGGGCGACTGGTTTCTCTGTCGGTAGGTAGATGTACCCGCTTAACGGTTCCGTATTCGGCGAAGACGGTGGTGATGTCTTCTTGGGTAACTTGGTAGGATAAGTTACCGACGTATATCGACATGAGGAATAACTCCAAAATTTAGACAGTGCGAAGATTTCAGTTTCGGAGAGTCCCCTGCCGATACAGAAGGGCAAGTTTTTAGACAATTCTGTAGCAATGAACAAAGCCTGCAACTGAATCTGATTCACACTTGGTACTTTAACATAGAATAATGTCTTTTGAGTAGGTTTCAGGAGTTAATTAAGTCGTTCTAATTAAAGGTAAAACTTTTAGGGTATTCAGAAACCTGGTCGATCGGTGTGATGTTTTGCCTGCTGTGGAAGCAGAGAAAGTTATGGCGCGCCCTCTCACCGCAGGAAAGATACATCCACCTTGCCAAAGTTGGTACTCAAAGCTAGGTTTACGTTTTCCAGGGCTTTAACTAACCACACCACGCCTTCTCGGGTACTGCATTCGTAGTGACCGAACAAAATTGCCAGCCGCTTTTCTAGGTAGGGCTTGACTTTGCCGCAAATTAGTACAATTTTCAGCAGCAAACCTGTGGTTTGGGTCGGCCCGAGGTTTGAGATCAGGTCGATGAAGACAAAGTGGTTGGGCCGCACAGGACTCTCTACTACTAAAAAGTTCAATAACTGGCTGCAAGTTCTGATCATTAAAAATTCATTAAACTTCTGATCATCGCTGTGGGGCAGGGTATTTTGTAGTTGCTTATACAATTTTTCGTTAAAGAGACGTTTGCCGTAGCGATCGTCGGTGACAGAAGAAATCAGGTATTCGTACAAGTCGTCTTTAAAGGAGCGGTAGGACTGATGTGTGCTGGCGTTCGCCGTGAAACGGCCCGCTAGCTGTCTGTAGGTATCGGCTCCTTCTACTTTTCCGACAAATTGCTTGAGGGCAAAGAATAGTTCTGGGTCGGTCAACAGGGTCGGATTTTTTATAGGCTGTATATTTCTGCCGAAGGAAAGGGAGGTTTCCCGACGCGCTGTTTGGGCTTTCCTCACTTGGTGAGCGACATATTGTGAGAGGTCGATCTCAAATTGCTGCTGCTTTTGAGCTTGGATTTTTTTAATGATTTTTTGCTGTTCGTAGGTGCTGTCGTCGCTGAGGAGGCAGTGTTTGTAGAGGTAAGGGTAGCGGGGAATTAAGGTTCCGAGGGCAAGGGTAGCAGGGGTTTTGCTGTTGCTGCTATCTTCATTGCTGTGAGTTATGACTTTGGCTAAGCGTTGGAGGGTGAGGTACTGTTCGCTTTCGGTAAATTGATTTACTAATTGGGGGATGGAGCCTCGCCCCCGCGATCGATTGTATCCAAATAATATTTTGGGCGCTTCTTCAAACAGAGCGATCAATTCAGGGATGGCTGCTTGCTTGCTGGGGTAAGTTTGCCAGCGGTTGATCAGGATGTGGCAGCAGCGGTTGAGGATGTATTTGAACTCTTGTTCGGCGTGTTTTGAGGCTGCTATTTTTTCGAGTGCGTCGGCGATCGAGCGATCGGGATATCCGGTACCCTGGATAAACAAAGTGCGAAAGCGGCTGATGAGTTCGGCCGGCTGCTCTCGTTGTACCAACTCCAGCCAGTGCTTGTAAAGTAGCTGTTCTTCTTCGTGGCTTTGTCTGTTGTAGTCGTTCACTGTGGATTAACCCTCCGAGGCTGGGGCAGGAGCTTTCAGCGCTATTAGCTTGATGAATTGGCAAATGAATCGCAATAATTGAGTCAACCGAGCTTCTCGCCGGCGGAGACTTATGGGTAGAAGCTGTCAGCAGCTTAAGCCGATCGATATTTTTTGCTTAGTTAAACTATTTATCAACACCAGCATGACATGAATTGTTGGTAATTAGCAAGGCCTTAAATCACCATCCACTTTATAAAGTATTGGTAAAGATTGTGGGTAGGTAGGGGATAATTTCTGGGTGGGCGGAAGATTTAGTATTAGGATGATCAAGGTCAATCCTGATCCGCAACCCGCTGTTAGTTAAATTTGAGGTTGGGCGAGGTAGAATTAGCTGTGAAAATAATTTTTGAAATGTGAGTGCTGATTATGGTTTGTCGCGTAAGTATCGCCCAACTTGCTGAAATTTTAACTGTACCTTTGCCTGCTGTGTCTCAGGGCGTTTTGACAGCTTTAGGGACAGGTATTGCCACAGATACGCGCACTCTTAAGGGCGGCGAAGTATTTTTGGCGCTGCGAGGAGAGAATTTTGACGGCCATCAATTTGTGGCAAAAGCTCGGGATTTGGGAGCGATAGCAGCGATTGTCGATCGAGAGTGGCAAGAGGAATTGCCTAATTTTCCGCTGTTGCACGTTGACGATACTTTAAAAGCTTATCAGTCGATCGCCCGTTGGTGGCGCGACCAATTCAGTATACCTATAGTTGCTGTTACTGGGTCTGTAGGTAAAACTACTGTTAAAGAGTTAATTGCGGCGGTTTTGTCAACGACGGGAAATGTCCTTAAAACTCAATATAACTACAACAATGAAATTGGAGTGCCAAAAACTCTGTTGGAGCTTTCACCGACCCACAATTATGCTGTAATTGAAATGGGAATGCGCGGGAGTGGCGAAATTGCGCTGCTGTCGCAAATTGCGAGTCCTACTGTGGCGGTAATTACTAATGTAGGAACGGCGCATATCGGGCGATTAGGTTCCGAAGAGGCGATCGCCCAAGCAAAGTGCGAACTTTTAGCCGAAATGCCTGCTGATAGCATTGCTATTCTAAATCACGATGGTGACAGATTAATCGCAACTGCGGCCAAAGTTTGGCAGGGAAAAACTTTAAGTTACGGTTTAGAAGGCGGGGATTTGTGCGGAGAATTGCTCAACCATGATACAATGTTAGTTGAAGGCGTAGAATTGCCGCTGCCGCTGCCGGGACGACACAATGCTCTAAATTATTTGGCGGCTTTGGCGGTAGGGAAAGTGTTAGGTATTGATTGGGAAGCTTTAAAGCAAGGTTTGTCTGTGCAGTTACCGGATGGACGGGCGCGCCGCTACGATTTGCCGCAGGATATTATGATTCTGGATGAGACTTACAATGCTGGTTTGGAGTCGATGTTGGCAGCCCTGAGACTGTTAGCAGATACTCCAGGAAAGCGCCGGATTGCGGTGTTGGGAACGATGAAGGAATTGGGCGATAGGGCGATCGAGTTTCACCGACAAGTGGGAAGGGCCGCGCGAGATTTGCATCTGGATGCTTTGTTTGTTTTTGCTGATTTTGAGGAAGCGGCGGCGATGGCTGCGGGTGCGGCGGGTTTGCCTTTTGTGGAGGTAGAAGATATTGCGAGGGAGAATTCCCGCGAAGATTTAGCAAGGCATTTAATGGAGTTTGTCACACCGGGCGATCGTATTTTATTTAAGGCCTCTCATTCGGTGGAGTTAAATCGAGTTGTGGAGAAGTTTAGGGCAGATTTTGGGGGGGAGTAATAGAAAAGAAATTTTGGGGATTTGAAATTATGCGATCGCTTCTAGTCGATCGTCGCCTCAAACTCACGTTTCGATCGCTGATGCGTAGGGTAAGATGCCCATCTGCACCTAAGTCCCGAGGGTTCAATATTTTGATAGCCCTCTGGCCTCGATTTCGATATCGGGATCGATCTCAATTATTGAAATTTTGGCATTTTCAACTACTGTATTTCCCATCATTGTATTGTGCATTGCCTCAAACTTAGATTCATCTTTAGCAATTCGTTCGTAGTGCAAAATTACGTGATAATGCTTTTCAATCGGCTCTCCCGAATCCGAAATTTCCACCGCATCCCAATCTATATTTTGAGAGTCTTCGGCTTGCTGGCGGTAGCGAGATGCTAAATTTTCCAGGGCGATCGCGATCGCGTGTTCTTTGGTTTGTCCGTAAACATTCATTGTATCATTGGGGCGATCGCTCAAAGATGATGATATCTGACAAAGATACTGCCCGTTTGATTGAGCGAAAACGTCGATCGCAATTGTGCCAGCAGTGCGGGGATTTATTTGAGTCATAAGCTGTTCGGCATTTAAAAGACGATAGTAGGGTGCGTCAGTCCATAAGCGTTTCCCAAGTCCTGTAAGTATTCTAACTGACGCACCCTACAAGGCTGAAACTCACCACAGCACAAGTTTTAGGAGCCGGGGAAGCATGACCTATTTCAGGATATGTCGAAAAAAAGCTAAAATATCGATTTGTTTTCATTGGACTTGTCATGTCGGAGAGCAGATATGAATTCAGTTGAGGAAACCGAATTGTCAGAAATCGTTGACTTGCCACTCATAGGGTCTGCTGAACAATATCTCTTCTCAGTCGAAGACAATCGAGAGCGTGCTGATAAGCTAAAAGAATTACTTGTCCCTAAGCTTAAAATAATCATTAAACAAGCTTGTGACCAAATTCACCAAGTTTATGGCACAGATGTACTCTCAGATTGTCGGATAGTGACTACACCAGCTCATCGCCTTGGAGCCAAGAAAACCCAGCCCTTCAAAATAGCAACCGCTGGCTTGGCTATAAAAGGAAAAGGTTGGTATTTCCAACAGAGATTCGAGTGTAATTCTTATAGTTTATTTGTGATTTTTTTTGGATTAAGAGGGCTAGAAAGCAATCCAATTGTTCACGTTCTGAAAAACCATTTAGAAGATGTTACTAGGATTTTGAAGCATGGTAGATATAATATTTCCTCTGATAATATTGCACCGGAAAAATATGGTAATTTAAAGTATGATGAGTTCATTAACAAACTGCAATTAATTCATGAAGGAGGTTGGAATGGTACTTATATTCAGAGTCCATCCCTAGTTATTCCTATTAAAGACCTAGATGCAGCTCAGCCAGTGATTAATAACTTTGTCGAAATCTTTGCTATCTTTCGTGCTGCATCAAATGTGTTTCTTGGTGAGGAAGACCGTTTTGAAGAATACCTAAAATGTTTGTGGGATTGGCAAAATCCGCTTCAGGTTCAGGAATCTGTAACTACTACTAGATTCTTTCCTGATGAAGTAGATGCAGTACAAACATTTCGTGAGGGGGCGGTACGGCAAGTTTCAGTCAACGCGTTTGAACGAGAGCCTAAAGCTCGGCAAAAATGTATTGATTATTACGGTTCAAGTTGCTATATTTGTGATTTCGATTTTGGCAAAACTTTTGGACAACCAGGAAAAGGTTTCATTCATGTTCATCATCTAAAACCCCTTTCAGAAATTGCAGAAGAGTATGAAATTGATCCTATAAAAGATTTGCGTCCTGTTTGCCCAAATTGTCACGCTATGATTCATCGTCGTTCACCACCATTTAGTCTTGAAGAAATCCAGATGTTGTTGAAGTCTGCTCGTGGTTCTACTATCTAATATGTGGGGCTTGCTGAATAAGCCGATCGCAAACCCAGACCACGCAATATGCGCTATATTCAGCAAACCCTAATTACTATCAACGGGGTTTTAAACCCAGTTTTCTAATAAAATGCCTACTGTCGGCGAATCATAGCCATCACAGCATCAACCGTAAGTTCCGGGAGAATACCTAAAACTGGTAAAATATCTGCACCCGAACAGATTATAGGTAGCTCCTCACCCTGCCATACCCAAACTTGTTGGTGAGAGAGATCGATTAGCCATGCTAATTGCGTGCCGTTAATGAGGCAGTGGAGGATCTTATTCTGCAATTTTAAAGTGCTTTGATCCGGCGATAGAATTTCAATTAACCAATCCGGTGCGCCGTTAAGTGGTCCGTCTTCATCGGTAAGCCGATCGCCTGCTACAATCGCTATATCTGGTACTGGCGAGTAGGGAAGTACCAAGCAACGCAACTCTGGTATCGCTTCAAATCGATCAGTCCGATCGTTGATATAGTTAACCAAGTTGTGTTGCAGTCGCGAATGAAAAAGGGTTGGCATAGTTTTTTGAACTGCTCGTCCCAGAATAAATTCCCATGCAGGCGAGGATTCAATATCCGGTTGAGCGAGGAAGTCTGTTAGTGAAAGTGTTGCGATCGACTCAATCATATTTTTTTGTCGAACCTCACTGTACTTATTATCTAGATTAAATCCCCGACTTCGTAGAAGTTGTCGGGGATTGAATTGTTCTGTTTGACTCCAGATAGCACCTACCGGGAGTCAAAAGCACTACTACTTCGCAGCTTGACGCTCTTTTGCCGCCTTAATCACTTCTTCAGCGATGTTGCTCGGACAAGGAGCATAGTGCGAGAAGGACATTGAGAACTGTCCGCGCCCAGAGGTCATAGTACGCAAGTCGCTAATGTAACCAAACATTTCGCTCAACGGTACATCTGCCTTGATTCGCGCTCCCGTTTGTCCTGTCTCCTGAGATTTCATCATCCCCCGGCGGCGGTTGAGGTCGCCGATCACGTCGCCCATGTAATCATCTGGAGTGAATACATCGACATTCATAATCGGTTCGAGCAACTGAGGCCCCGCTTTAGGCAGAGACTGGCGATAGGCCGCTTTGGCAGCAATTTCAAAGGCCATTGCTGACGAGTCAACGGGGTGGAAACCGCCTTCTAGAAGCGTGAATTTCAAGTCTAGGCAGGGGAATCCTGCCAAGACGCCTTTGTCGATGCAGCTTTCAAAGCCTTTTTCGACGGCTGGCCAATATTCTCTCGGCACACTACCACCGGTCACTTTTGACTCAAACTGGAAGCCGCTTCCCACCTCACCAGGCTCGATCACGTAGCCGATTTTGGCAAATTGACCGGAACCACCTGATTGCTTTTTGTGGGTGTATTCGTCTTCGAGGCGCTTGGTAATCGACTCGCGGTAGGCTACCTGTGGTTCGCCGACTTCTACTTCGATGCCGTGGGTGCGCTTGAGAATGTCTACTTTGATGTCGAGGTGTAACTCGCCCATCCCCTTGAGAATCATTTCGCCGCTTTCTTGATCCGTCACCATGTGGAAGGATGGGTCTTCTTGCACCATCTTGGTGAGGGCTGCTCCCATTTTTTCTTCGCCGCCTTTTTGTTTCGGTTTGACCGAAATCGAAATAACGGGATCGGGGAATACCATCGGCTCTAGGGTGGCGGGATTTTTGGGGTCGCAGATGGTGTGTCCGGTGCGGACGTTTTTCATACCGACGATCGCCACAATGTCCCCTGCTTGCGCGGATTCAATTTCTTCGCGAGAGTTGGCGTGCATTTCCACCAAACGGCTGATGCGCTCGGTTTTGCCTGTGGCGGTGTTGAGTACGGTGTCGCCCTTGGACAACTTACCGGAGTACAGGCGCGTGAAGGTTAGAGCACCGTAGCGATCGTCCATGATCTTGAACGCCAGTGCCCGCAATGGCCGATTGGGATCGACGATCGCAAACTCGCCGGTTTCATTCCCATCGAGATCGACTTCTGGCTGTGGTGTGACTTCCATCGGGTTTGGCAGGTAGTCAACTACGGCATCGAGAACCAACTGTACGCCTTTGTTTTTAAACGATGAGCCGCAGTAGGTGGGGAAAAATGCCCGATCGCGAGTACCTTTGCGAATACAGCGCTTGAGGTCATCAATACTCGGTTCATTGCCTTCGAGATATTGTTCCATCAGAGCGTCGTCTTGCTCTACTGCCAGTTCGATCAACTGTTCGCGCCAAGTTTCGACATCATCGACCATATCGGCGGGGACATCTTTAATTTCGTAGTTCATCGGATCGCCCGAGTCATCCCAGATCCAGGCTTTGCGGGTCAGCAAATCGACTACGCCGCAAAACTTTTCTTCTATGCCGATCGGCAATACCATTACCATCGGTTTAGCGCCAAGGATTTTATCAACTTGCTTGACAACGCGGTAAAAATCTGCACCGGTGCGATCGAGCTTATTGATGTAGATAACGCGAGCCACTTTGGAATCGTTAGCGTAGCGCCAGTTGGTTTCCGATTGCGGTTCAACTCCACCCGAACCGCAGAACACACCGATGCCACCATCGAGAACCTTCAAAGAACGGTAAACCTCGATCGTAAAATCGACGTGTCCCGGAGTATCGATGATGTTGAGCTGATGCTCGTTCCAGAAGCAGGTGGTAGCAGCGGATTGAATCGTAATACCGCGCTCTTGCTCCTGTTCCATGAAGTCAGTAGTCGCCGCGCCTTCGTGAACTTCACCGATTTTGTGGATTTTACCCGTCAGTTTCAGGATTCTTTCAGTTGTGGTGGTCTTGCCAGCATCTACGTGGGCGAAGATGCCGATATTTCGATAACGAGTGAGATCTTTCATAAATTAGTGTTGAGATTAAATGCGACGAACCGTCGGCGACCACCTGCAAGCGTAACCAGCGAGGAATCAATGTTGCCTTAGGCGCCAGTACAGGCTAGATTTCCTTTCCCCTGTTTCTGGCAGAACTATCTTAATTTTGACACTTCCCCGTCATTCCTGCGAAGGATTCTTGGTGCGATCAGTACGGGAATCCTTACAATCGATAAAAATAACCCAGACCAAGCTGAAAAACCCGGTTTCTTTGGTCGGAGAAGACCGGGCGGTTGAAACCGCGTCTACACAAACAAAACCTGCCTCCGCAGGTTGAAGACCGGGCGATTTAAATTGCGTTATTTTATTCAGTCCGCGGAGGCGGACTTCGTTTTTGTAGAAGCGGTTTCAACCGCCGTCTAAGTCAAAATCGACCCGCTCATCATCCGCTGATATCTCCGCTCCAATTCATCCCGCACCACCGGCCACTGATTCAAACTTTCATCATTCTCAATTACCATTTGAGCCGCCGCCCTCGCCAACTCCAAAACCTCCTGATCCTCCACCAAACTGGCCAAAGCAAAATCCGGCAAACCCGACTGCCGAGTTCCCAAAACCTGACCAGGCCCGCGCAATCTCATGTCCATTTCCGCAATAAAAAAACCATCTTGAGATTGTTCTAAAACCTTCATTCTCTGCATAGCTTCCGCCGTTTTGGAACCGGGCATTAACAAACAATAAGAACGGTTGCTGCCCCGACCGACTCGACCCCGCAATTGGTGTAGTTGCGACAGTCCAAAACGCTCAGAATTTTCAATCAGCATTACCGTGGCATTCGGCACGTCTACTCCCACTTCTACGACAGTAGTAGATACTAAAATATCAGTTTCTTTGTCTCGAAACTTTGAAATTGCTTCATCTTTGTCGGCACTGCTCATTCTACCGTGCAGTAAACCCACCTTAAACTCAGGAAATACACTTTTTTCAAGTTTCTCTTTTTCCTCAATTGCCGATCGCACGTCCAACTTTTCCGACTCCTCCACCAGCGGCAGCACCACATAAACTTGACGCCCGCTCGCCACTTCCCGCCGAATCAAATCGTAAGCTTGGATGCGTTCTTTGGCAGACAGTACAGTGGTTTGAATCGCCTGCCTGCCGGGGGGAAGTTCATCAATTTGACTCACATCCAAATCCCCGTGCAGCGTCAGCGCCAGCGTCCGGGGAATGGGAGTTGCCGTCATCGTCAAAACGTGGGGAGCTTCGCCTTTTTGCTGCAATTTAGCGCGCTGTTGTACACCGAATCTGTGTTGTTCGTCAATTACCGCCAAACCCAATTTATGGAAATTCACCGTATCTTGAATTAGTGCGTGAGTTCCCACTAAAACGGGCAATTCTCCGGTTTCTAACTGGTTGTGAATTTCTCGGCGCTTTGCTACTTTTGTGGAACCAGTTAACAGTTCAACAGATAAGTGCATCAAGTTAAACCAACCTACCAATTTGCGGTAATGCTGTTCGGCTAAAACTTCTGTCGGCGCCATTAAAGCGGCTTGATAGCCGGATTGAATTGCTGCTAGCATTGCCACGACTGCTACTACGGTTTTGCCAGCACCGACATCGCCTTGCACTAATCTGTTCATCGGTTGCGACGAAGCTAAATCGTTGAGGATGTCATTAATTACTCTTTCCTGAGCATTAGTCAACGCAAAAGGCAAGATTTCATAAAAATGTTCGATCAATTTGCCACTAGGAAGGATGACTGCACTCGCTTGAGCTTTCCTTTGGGTTTGGCGGCGCTTTAAAAGTCCTAATTGCAGGTAGAAAAATTCGTCAAAAACTAAGCGGCGGCGGGCGGCGGCCAAACAATCTCGATCGAGGGGAAAGTGAATATTAGTCACCGCATCGGCTAAACCCATTAAACCGTAACGCTCGCGCAAATCTTCCGGTAGCGATTCTGGCAACATTTTTGCCGCCGGCATGGCCGCCAAAATCGATCGCCTCACCGAACCAGCATCCACCCCCTCCGTCAGCGGATAAACTGGTATCAGGCGACCGACTTTCATGGATTCGATCGCACCGCCGGAGTCGTCTAATACTTCTAACTCAGGATTTTCTAAAGTAATTCCATATTTACCCTGCTTCACCAACCCGGAAGCTGCCAGCACCGCACCTGTACAATACTCGCGCTTTTTGAATTCTTGCCAGCCGCGATTACTGTAGCGAGGGCCTGCAAAAAAACGACTAATTTTTATCTCTCCGGTGCGGTCTTTTAAAATTACTTCTAATATGGTTAACTTCTTATTCTTCGGACTAGAAAAGCAATTGCAGCGCTTTACTTCTGCGATTAAAGTGACAGTTTCCCCGGCTATTAGCTCGCGAATTTGTACTTGCTTTGCATAGTCGATGTGGTTGCGCGGATAGTAGTAAAGCAAGTCATATACAGTGTATAAACCCAGTTTTACCAAGCGGTTGCCGTTGGCGGGGCCGATGCCGGTGACGCGGGTCAACTGTTGGTCGAGAGTCAGGCTGGGCGGTGCGGCTGCTGTACTCAGGGGTACTGTTCGGGGAACGGAAAGTGCTGGGGCGGTTGGTTCAGAAGCGTTAGCGTTTGCGGGTCTGACTTGTGCTACTTGTTCTTGCTGGTGGCGAGTTTCTTGTTCCCAAACTTGCTCCATTTGCCTCAGAAAACTGACCGTAATGGCGATCAAATGTTGGCGCTGTTCGAGATATTTCTGAGGGTAGATGTCAAATTCAGCCGCTAGTTGTCTAGCTCGATCGCGCGCCGAAGCCACCACAGAACCTGCCAACTGTCTCAAACTCAGACCAAGAAACTCGCTGAAGCGGTATTGACTGCCTTGGATGTCGTTAAATCCGCGATCGGCTTCTACTGAAAGAGCTTTTTGCAATCGCTGCCATTCGGGTTGATTATTAGTCATCAGTCATTAGTTATTAGTCATTAGTTATTAGTCATTAGTCATTAGTCATTGGTCATTAGTTATTAATCATAGCTCAAGAATTCCACACAACTGACAACTGTCAACAGTCAACTGTCAACTGACAACTGACAACTGACAACTAACAACTGACTAATCTTCAAACCAACTCGATCGCCAAGCCGACTCAGCCTCCACCACAGCGAGTTCCCGCTGCTTTTTCTGGTAATCGCGACCCAGCGAGTTCAACTTTAGAGACAGGTTACGAATTTGCTGGCGCCAAGCGGAGGTTCCCGCATCGGCAAACTCTATTTCCGATAGCCGCAGTTTAATCGCTGTAATGTGCAGCGCCCTACTACCAAAGGTTGCTGCCAATTTTCGCGATGCTGATGAGGCATCGGTTTCAATGATTAAGTTTAATAAGTTAGGCGGCCCGGCAACACTATCGCCGGAGGATTCAGCTTGAGAAGCAGCTTCTAGAACCGGTTCTGGCAATTGACTCGGCAAGATTCCCGACTGTTGCAGCAAGCGGTTGGTGTCGCGAGAAAGCAGCTTGAGTATATGGACGATCGACTTTTCAATACTATTTTGCCAGCGTGCCAAACTTTCGGGGGAATTGGCACTTGGCAATTGATAATTTGCCAATGAAAATAGATAGTTAATGGCCGAAACTTGGTTTTTTTCCTTTTCGTCTTCTTCCTTGTCGTCTGATTCGTCTTCCTCTTCTTCCTCTTCCTCTTCATCGAAGTCGTCTTCTTCTTCTTCCTCTTCTTCTTCCTCTTCCTCTATTTCTTCATCTGCTTGTGATTCAGTCACCAGCGATCGCAATTTTTCCTCCGACGCCGCAGCCAAAGCCTTTACAGACTGCTGCATTTTTTGCCGCGCCTCGAAGGACAACTTGAGAAACGACTCCGGTACTGCTTGAGTGCAAAGGTGATAGCAAGCCAAAATTAACTGCTGTCGCACCGCTTGTCCCAACGCAGTTAAATAACCATCGTAGGTACTGCGAAACTCCAAATTCAAGGCTGCTAAAGCCTCTTCGAGTCCTGCCAAATCTTGCTCTATTCTCTCTCTTGGTCGCACCATATCTCTCGTATAAAATTAAAATAGGACTTGTATCATTTCCGGTTACACCGGAATGATGTTGACGGTTGACTGTTCACTGTTCACAGTCAACTCTAATTTACTATTCCGATGCTAACGGATTTGATATTACGCAAGTTTTCAATTTTTATGCTGTCTGTAGTAGTAAGGTTTGCAGTGCCCACCCTACAAATATAGTTTGTCCATAAGTCCTATAAAAATTAAAAATTAAAAATGCAAAAAATCAAGTTTTCACATTTTTAATTTTTAATTCTAAATCTTAATTGGGGATTATTGAACACCCATTTGGGCTGCCACTTCATCGGCAAAGTTAGCTTCTACCTTTTCAATGCCTTCGCCCAAGACAAAACGCACGAAGCGGCGCACTTGGATATTTTCTCCAATTTGGGCGATCGTTTGTTTCACCAACTCTTCTACCGAGATATTCTGATCTTTAATAAAAGGCTGATCCATCAAAGATAACTCTTTCATGCGCTTCTCAATCCGCCCTAGAACAATCTTTTCTTTGATGTTTTCCGGCTTGTTGCCCAAGTCATCTTTGCCCATTTCAATTGCCTTTTCTCTTTCGACAACTTCGGCCGGGATATCTTCAACTTTCACGTATTCCACATTCGGGCAAGCTGCAATTTGCATCGCAATATCCCGCACCAACTTTTGGAATTCTTCGCGACGTGCCACAAAATCTGTTTCGCAGTTAACTTCCACCAGCACTCCCACGCGGCCGCCCGTGTGAATGTAGCTGCCTACAAGCCCTTCTGAGGCAACTCGTCCACCTTTTTTACCTGCCGAAGCCAGACCTTTTTTCCGCAGCCACTCAATGGATGTTTCCATATTGCCTTCGTTTTCAACGAGGGCTTTTTTGCAGTCCATCATGCCCGCGCCAGTTTTTTCGCGCAGTTCTTTAACAAGTTTTGCAGATATGTCCGCCATCTTCTTTAAGTTCCCAATCAAAATTAGTTATTAGTCATTAGTCATCAGTCATTAGTCATCAGTCATTAGTCATCAGTCATTAGTCACTAATTTTAATGTTAATGATTAGACCAAAGTGAAGAAATACCCCGTCGATATTAGTACCGACTTTGTAGGTGTAGCGCCAGAATTAATTCTGGCCCTGGCACAATGAATGCTTTTGCCAGAGCTCTACTAATGACTTAGACTCGTGCTAAGCAGTCGCGCATTTAAATTGTATATTCAGGGCGGGCGGGACGCCCAACCAACAAGACTTTAATCT
The DNA here is from genome assembly GCF_036701635.1 of Microcoleus sp. N9_B4. Classification (NCBI taxonomy): domain Bacteria; kingdom Bacillati; phylum Cyanobacteriota; class Cyanophyceae; order Oscillatoriales; family Microcoleaceae; genus Microcoleus; species Microcoleus sp. N9_B4. The sequence continues at coordinate 15,226 of NZ_JAUBRC010000013.1, forward strand.
TTTTTGACATACAATTTAAATGCAGACCAGCTTATGTACAATTAAAAATTAAAAATATCCAACTAAAAATAATAATTATTTTTAATTTTCAATCTTTAATTTTTAATTTTCTGGTGTCAGATTCCGAGGGCAATACTAGCTCTCGGTTTCTTCGCCCTCGGCCTCAGCGGCGTCGTCGGGATCTACATAATCGGGGTCATCCAATTCTTCGATTTCGACATCATATTCAGCGCCTTCATAGCCACCTTCGTAGTCGTAGTCTTCCTCAGAGTCGCCGCCCTGCTGACCGTGACGACCTTCGTAGATGGCATCAGCCAACTTGCCGACAATCAGCTTGATCGATCGAATAGCATCGTCATTCGCTGGAATCGCAATGTCAACCAAATCCGGGTCGCAGTTGGTATCCAACAGAGAGACGATCGGAATTCCCAACTTTTGGCATTCCAACACCGCATTATACTCGCGGCGTTGGTCTACCAGCACCACTCCGTCGGGAATCTTCCGCATAGATTTAATCCCGCCCAGATATTTCTGGAGTTTTGCCATTTCTCGGCGCAGCACCGAAGCTTCTTTTTTCGGCAACAAATCGAGGGCGCCGATTTCCTCGCGGCGCTCCAAATCCTTGAGGCGCTCCACGCGGGACTTAATCGTCGTCCAGTTTGTGAGCATTCCCCCCAGCCAGCGCTGGTTGACGTAATAAGCACCGCAGCGTTGAGCTTCTTGGGCTACAATCCCCGCAGCTTGGCGCTTTGTACCCACGAACAAAAACTTTTTGCCTTTTTCTGAGGCAACTCTCATGTACTCGTAGGCGTCTTCCATAAGCTGAGCGGTTTGCACGAGGTCGATGATGTGAACCCCGTTGCGCTCTGTAAAAATGTATGGAGACATTTTTGGGTTCCACCGGCGGGTTTGGTGTCCGAAGTGAACCCCTGACTCTAACATTTGAGCCAAACTGACTACTGGCATTGTATTTTTAACTCCTAATTCGGGTTAATCCTCCACCCGGTCGTATTTCTGAAGGTTTGCGCCCTAGAAACACCCGAAAACCCGGATGTGCGAATTTAAACAACTTTTCTAGTTTATCACAGCGCGCGCTACTTTTGCTGACAATCTGATATCCGTAGGGTTGGCTTCTCACCTCCTGGTGAGATTTACGGCGCGGGTTGGGTGCGGGGTACGCACGCTGCGGTTAAAGTTACTTGCAAGGGCTTCTTAAAAACAAAAAATCCAGGTACTAAGGTTGCCAAAGCCTTTGTTCGCTTGTGAGACAATGGCGTTGTTGGTGCGCCTCTTGTGCCTTTTACCTTCGATCGAGCTGGTATCCATTTTTTTCGATCGGCAATTCAGTCAGCTTTAGTACACTGCCCTCTCGATCCGCAAAAATCCCAAAGCTAAAAACGTCATGCCCATACCCATTCTCGTTCTGCTTGAAGTTCTAATTGTCATCGCACTTTCGAGACTTGTAGGTTTAGGATTTCGAGCGATCAAACAACCTCAAGTCATTGGAGAAATTGTCGCAGGAATTATGCTTGGGCCTTCTCTATTTGGCTTAGTTGCACCAGATTTAGCAACAGCACTTTTTCCAGCCGAAGCCGTTCCCTTCCTCAACGTATTGTCTGAGGTGGGGCTGATCTTTTTCATGTTCTTGATTGGTTTGGAACTGAATCCCAAGTACCTCAAAAGCAATTTAGATATAGCGATTTTAACTTCCCACGTCAGCATTCTAGTGCCGTTTTCCCTGGGAAGCATCCTAGCACTGCTGCTGTATCCTATCGTTTCAAATAATAGCGTTTCGTTTACCGCCTTTGCGTTTTTTTTGGGCGCTGCGATGTCAATTACGGCCTTTCCGGTGCTGGCAAGAATTATTACAGAACACAACTTGCAGAATACAAAATTGGGGACGCTGGCCTTGACTTGCGCTGCGGTAGATGACGTAACGGCGTGGTGTTTGTTGGCGGTGGCGATCGCAGTTACTCGTACTAATTCGATGATCGGTGCTTTGCCGACAATTATTGAATCTTTAATTTACATCGGTTTCATGCTGACTGTAGTTCGCTGGTTCTTGCAGCGGCTTTCCAAACACTACAACCGCACTGGCAGATTAACACAGTTAGTGCTGTCGGGAATTTACATGGGAGTTTTAGCTTCTGCTTTAATTACTGAATTGATCGGCATTCATTTAATTTTTGGTGCATTTTTGCTGGGTGCTGCTATGCCTAAAAATGCGGCATTAACCAGAGAATTAGCCGAAAAAACCGAAGACTTTGTACTAATATTTCTGCTGCCAATATTTTTTGCTTATAGCGGCTTGCGGACTCAAATCGGCTTGCTCAACAGCCCCGAATTGTGGCTGCTGTGCGCCGCAGTTTTGGGAGTGGCCATTGTCGGCAAGTACGTCGGGACTTACGTTGCAGCCAGAGTCTGTGGCATCAGCAACCGCGAAGCTTCAGCCCTGGGATGGCTGATGAATACTCGCGGTTTGACTGAACTAATTGTGCTGAATATAGGTCTTTCTTTGGGCGTAGTTTCGCCGCTGCTATTTACGATGTTAGTCATCATGGCTTTAGTAACAACTTTTATGACTTCGCCACTGTTGGAGTGGACTTATCCAAAACGGTTAATTCGGTTAGATATTTCAGAAGTTAACTCTGATGATTCAGAATTAGAAGATTCACAAATGGCTGACAGCAGCGAAGAAACTGCTAACAAATTGCTGCCCACTTATCGAATTTTAGTACCTGTTGCCAATCCCAGCACGCAGAAAGGTTTACTGCGGCTAGCGGTAGCGCTGGCGCAGCCGGCTGCTGGTATGGGTGGTGAGGATTTACAGTCGGCGGCGGTTCATCCTCTGAGTTTGATAGAATTCAATGATGACTATGCCTTTGAAAGTACGCCTGCGGAAGCCGATCGCATTATTCAAGAGCGCCGCTCGAAATTATCAGAATTGATTGAGAGTTTGGAACTGCCGGAGGCACAAAAATTGGTACATCCCATCATTCGGGTTACTAATGATGTAGCCCGAGAAACAGCCCAAATTGCGGAAATAGATCGGGCGGATTTGATTTTAGTAGGATGGCACAGACCTACTTTTAGCAGCAACCGTTTGGGAGGACGTGTCGGCCAAATTCTCAGCAACGCTAAGGTGGATGTAGCAATTTTTGTTGACAGAGGCCGGGAAAGGTTGAATAACTTGTTAGTACCTTACGCGGCAAACATTCACGATGATTTGGGTTTAGAATTGGCGCTGAGACTGTTAGTTAATAGCGAGGAACGCCGTTTGACGGTGCTGCGGGTGGCGGTTAATGGGGAAGCTGAAAACGAGCTGAGTTATGAGTTTCAGCGAGTGATGGATCAGTTACCGGTTGAGGTACGATCGCGAATTGAAACTCCGATTGTGGAGGCTGCTGAGCCAATTCAAGCAGTGGTGGCGGCTTCTGCTAATGCTGATTTGACTATTGCGGGTACGAGTCGGGAGTGGGGAATTGAGCGCCAAACTTTGGGACAGTATACTGATGAATTGGCTGTGCAGTGTCATTCTTCGCTACTGATTGCGCGGTGTTACGTTAAAGTGCGATCGCACTTGGCATCGGTACTTCCTCAAAGGTAGTCGGTTGACTGTTGACTGTTGGTTATTGGTTATTGGTTATTGGTTATTGGTTATTGGTTATTGGTTATTTGTGAATTAGTACCAATGCCCAATGCCCAATGCCCAATGCCCAATGCCCAATGCCCAATGCCCAATGCCCAATGCCCAATGCCCAATGCCCAATTATTAATTACCAAGATTATGAATCATTTAAGCCTCAAATCGCTGGCATTTTACGGAATTGCGATCGGCTCAGTTTCGCTGCTGTTTAAAGTAGTAACTGCTTACGGCGAAGCAAATTTAAAGGCGGCCCCGGCAATTGCGGGAACTTATCGCTTCGATCCTAAAAGTTTGCCCGAATGTCTGAATTCTGATGTTTTGGTATTGACAATCGAGCAATCGGGTGTTTATTTGAGCGGTAATTTGCGATCGGGCAGCAGGGAGGGCAGGGAAAAAACAGCCCAAGAGAAACCTTCTCTATTGGGTAAGTGGGAAACTCAAGGATTGAACTTGTCGGGTGCGGTTCCTAATTTAGCTGGTTGCAGCGACTCCACAGCAACCGGTCAAAACAGTTCTGTTAAAATGCGCGGAATTGTGGAGCAAGAAAGCCTCAAGGGAAAAATTAGTCTAACTGATAAGGCGGCGTCTACTGATTTTACGGCTCAAAGAGAAGCGGCGGTGCAACCCCAGAAGCAGGAACATTGATTGAGCCCAATAGAGAATAAGAAATGGGAAATGGGTAATTCTTTGTCGCTTTCCGACCGAAAGCATCCAGGATACAAGCCCCCGGATTCATCCGTCCAGAAATAAAAAACCTGTATCCGATAAAGGAGTCCCCGAATTGCTCCGTGGGGTCAATCTAAAATCTAAAATCTAAAATCTAAAATCGATTGACTCTTCCCTTCACCCCTGATGAAGCAAAGAATCACAAAGCGGCGGTGGGGGTGGGGGAGTGGGCGATCGAACTCCGGCCGCCGGAGCTCGCCTGTGACGGTCGGTTGCTGCTAAATTAGAAAATATACCTAAAAGTCAATGATAAAAATAAAGTATCCCAGAGAAGTTCTTGGTTGAGAATTTGTCTTGCTCAAGACCCCCCGTGCCCGTATAGTTTGTTTGGAATGGATGTTGCCGTGATATTAATGCCGTCAGAAACTTCGCTTACCCAGTCAAACCCGTTAATTTTAGACAGTTTGCCAGACTTGTCGCCCTCCGATGGGGGATGTCCCCGCCGGGCCAGATTGCAAATTGACTTGATGTTGCTGGCGATCGAAGCCTTGTATCTCGGAGGTGCCGAAGAAATGCTGGCAGTGTCAAAGGACCTGGAATTGGAATCAATTATCAAAAATCGGGTTGCCCTTTGGCTGATGCGTAATACTAACCCGCTGAGACGCTATACCCAGCGCCGCTCCCTGACTATTGTGGAGGCAAAAGCGCTGGTGGCGATCGCCTGTAATATGGCGCGTAAGTTAACCGCGACAATTCGGCAGTTGCTGCTAGACTCGCAGCAGTTGCGATCGAAAAATATCCCCCTCAACCAGCACTTGCCACTGGCCGAGTATTTAGAACGCTTTCGAGCTCACTTTCGATCGCGCATGAACCCCAAGCGATCGCTAGTTGCAGCTTACGATTCCGACGACAAGCTCAACGAACTAGCTTTGAACTTGTTGAGCAAACTGCTATTTTGTACAGGCACAGCCGGAATGCAGCGCTTCTGGGTTAGCCTGTTTGATGGAGAAGTTGAATAAAAAATGACTATTAGGCGTCAGTACAGTCTGCCAAATTGCACCCTAGTTCTAGAAGGGTTGAGCGATGGATCGGCAGCCAGCCAGTTAGATCTACGGCCGGTGCTTTCCATATTAATGAGCGCTGAATGCTATGTTACAGGTCTTGGCGAGCCCCTAAGCGGGGGACGGGAGTTTTTTGAAAGCTTGGTGAGGGCCGTCAGCAGCTACGCTCAAGAATTTATGAGCGGAGTGCATTATCCCGATCGCTACGGCCCGAATGTGGGTATGGTGCAGTTACACAGAATTGATGGGAACGTGCATCGGTTGACCGTTCTACCCGCCTCCACAGGCAGCGCCACCCAAATCGATCAAAAAACAGAACTGTCGGCAAAAGTAGATTTGACGACGGTACAGCTATTTGACTTGGTAGAGGCGATCGATCAGTTTTTTGCCGACACGCAGACACTGCCGGAATTGTCGCTGCAATTAACCCCAATTTCCAGGCGTTATATCAAGTCGGCCGAACCTTTGGCGAAGCGGACTTTACCTGCTGTCGTGGGAGTGTCGAGTTTGGCTTTGGCTGCGATGGCATTTTTCTTGGTGCCGGTGCCGGAAGTCCAGCGCCCGAGAGATCCGGTGCCGCAGCCCAATTCAGCGGGCCAGAATCAGGGGACGCCGAATCCGGGCGGATCGGGTTCGCCTAATCCCAATCCCACGCCCCCTGCTGACGGTTTGCTGCCTGGGACTCAAACTCCGAACGCTGAATCGCTTTCGCCGACTCCGATCCCCGCGCCGCAGCCGGACGCTTCACCTAGCGCCACACCGCAGTCGAGCACTTCGCCGGAAAGCACGCCCAGTCCTGTTGCTGAAGGTTTGGCAAGCCCAGATGTGGCAGCCGTGCCAATTACCGATCCAGGGCAAATTGAGGTGTTGAGGGGCAAACTTTCCCAGCAAATTGACGGAGTTGTAAAGAATCAGCCTCCGGTTGATGCGGAGTTGGTTTATCGGGTGAGTGTGGCCCCAGACGGGGCGATTGTCGGTTACAAGTCGGAGAATTCGGCAGCAGTCGATCGATCCGAAACACCATTGTCGGAGTTGCTTTACAAACCGATTGGCACCAGGCTACCTGCGGAACCGCTGGCTGATTTCCGCGTAGTTTTGGCACCGGGTGGCAGTGTTGTAGTCACTCCTTGGTAATGGTTGATTGTTGACTGTTAACTGTTGACTGTTGACTGTTAACGGTTGACGGTTGACTGTTGACTGATACCAAATCCGGCTTTAATACCCCCTCAATCTCTTAGTCTGCGGAGGCAGGCTTGGTTTTTCTAGTAGCGATTTCAATCGCCGAATCATCTACAAACCAATTCCTCAAAAGCCTGTAGGTGCGATCGGCTCAATGTCTGGGTCAAATCCTCCGACTTGATTGGTGCGAATTATCCACAAAAATGCTCCTTGTTTTAATAAAACTTTCGCGATTTCATCTTGGGTGCGCCTGGGCAACATTGTTCGGTAACTAATAGCAGCTTTTATCATGTTTACTATACCAACAAAAAAGGTTTTTTTCAGTTCAGAATCAATCCCCACTAATCTCGAATTTCTGCGCCAATCTGGACGAACAATGCCGAGGGGGATTAATACTTTTTCTAAACTCTCTCCTAAAGCTACTAACTGGTGAAACCTTTCGGTTTGTGCGTCGGTGGGATGTGTTTTCAACCAGTCTTGAATCTGAGGATTTGACTCTATTTCGGAAGTGATTTTTTTAATTGTCGCGTAAATTGTCTGACTTGAATCTTGGACGCAAGAAGTTGCTGGGGTGACTAAACTAGCGCCGGTGCCGTCTCCGCTGCGGTAGCGGGCCATCATGATATCTAGTTGCTGGTTTAATTCGGTTAAAGGCGACAAGGTGATGCCACCAAAATCGTAGTCGCAACAAACGCAGTCTAATTTACAGATGATATCGCAAACCGGGCGATCGCCCAACCAGCCGCGTTGCAAGTCTCCCATGTAGCTTTGCCATTTGCTGGAACCGGCAACAATTCCGTCGGGATTGTGGGCGTAAACTTGTTTGTATTCTATGTCAAAACGCAGTTCGCTGGTAAAGCGATCGCGCACTACTTTTGCTACTCCGAAAGCAAAATGTCCAGTGACAATTCCCAGCGGTGGCCGTTCGCCTTTTTTGCCACCGATACCCCCGAAACTGTGAATCACTATCCCGATATCTCCTTCTTGCCAAGGAGAGATTGAAGCGTTTTCTGTAGCATCATTTGGGGTTAACAATACTATTTTTGCTTGCCCTTTTTGTGCTGGTGTATTTTCCCAATTTTGGCTGCTTAAATAAGCGAGAGATTTTTTTAGTCCGAAATGTGTTTCATCTGGTGTTAATTGGGCAATTTTGCGGGGTTCGATTGCCTGCACTACAAATATACTGTCTTCGTCTCTTTCGCCGTAAATATACCACCCGTCGGGATTTAATGGCGATTGTTCGATCAGGTAATTGGTAGACCTCGCTACGCCATGTTTGTCTGGCTGTACTTGCGGAATCCGAATAATTTCGGCTGCGCCGTCAAATTGTCGAGATGTTTTGTTGAAATGCCGGACAATAAATTTGTCGCTGTCGGGTTCTTTTCGCTGTAAAATTGAGACTAAGGCGCACAAACGTCCGATAATTTGTACGGGTTCGCGATCGATCGTGAGTTCATGGCGATCGCTGCTGCTATAATTAATCGCAATCACGGGCCTGCGTAGCATCACAGTCACGCTGTCTTCGAGTCTGCTGCCTGCTAGAGTTTCTAAAGGGCCGACATTTCGCCAGCCGTTCAATCTATCTGGATGGATGTTGCCAGATTTTTGACTTTTTTTAGTTTCTTGTGTGAAGTTTATATCTTGACTGACTGCGTGGACAAAAAATTGTACTTCGCGATTTGTACTCCATTTCAAAAATGCTGTTTTGCCAATAAAGTTTTGATGTTTTTTGGGGGCATTGATTATTTCAAAAAACACTGTGCCGTAGGGCTGGCGCTGTTCGTTTGAGGGCAAAATTAAGCGCCCGTGCCAAAGGGCGATCGGCTTGTAGAGATAGGCAACTGCTGCTGAATTTTCGCAGATTATCTCCGGTTGAATCGCTCTTGAAATATCGCTTTTACCTCCAAAAATAGTGGCAGTTAAATTGCCGTCACTTTCTACGAATCGGGGCTCTAAAAAAACTTTTTCATGTTCGGAAATATTAACCGTTGAATTGCCAGTCTTTATTTTAAACGAGCGTCTAACAAAATGGCGACTCCCATCCAATTTCGCCTGCAACCAATTAAGAAAAATGCGAATAAAAATAAATGCTGTTAAACCAAAAACAACAGCTAAAATAATCAGCCCCAGGGTCAAAATGAATTGGTTGAAAGACTGACCTGACACTAAAAAAATTGTTAGCCCGATTAAAGAAAATGTCGCCATAATATCTAAAAACGAGTTTTAGGTTCGATCCAGTCTGTGCTGGCTTGACTGCCGAAAACTAGAGGTTTGTCCTCGGTGACTGCTACCGTTTGCCCTGTCATATCCACTGCACAAAGAGGCCAAGATCGATCGCCCAAATTGCCGGCGCGGAACAGAACTTTTCCGGGACAAACTTGGCTCCAACCCAACAATACAGCATGAGTGTAAAGACTGCGAGCGGGAGCAATGGTATAAGTGTAGTTATCATTTTTGTCCCAAATGACACCGTAGTCGGACATATCGGAAGAGTTGAAAAGTGCTTCAAATTCGCGGGCGAGAATGCGGGAACCGTCTTGATTCCAAGAAACAGGCACTAAAATGGCGATCGTCCCGGACATATCTGTATCATCGCTACCATACATCCCACTTTCCGCCAGTGGCGAAGCAGCCGCCACTGTTTGCAGTTCCCCGGTTTTGAGATTTTCCACAAACATGACGCTGCTAACCCGACACCGGGAGAATTCCGGCTGCACTTGCAACTCAATTCGACTGTAAGCTGCGTATTGGCCGTTAGTTGATACGAGGGATGGACTGCGATAGTAGCGGAGGCCTGTGCCGGCAGTGGAGCTCACTTTAGCATGAGTGGCACTAATCCATTCCCAAGGAACGGGATAAGGGCTATTTAAAGGGTCAGTCATCGGTTTTTTTTCCCAAAAGTTCTACTGATATCGTTTCCGGTTGCATCGGAATCATCAAATCGAGTCAACAGTTAACACTCAACCATTCAGTTTTTCGACCCCTCCTTCAACAGTCAACAGTCAACAGTCAACAGTCAAGCGTCAACTATTCCAGAGGACTGCAACCGGAATTGATATGAATTATCCAACAGATTCAGGCTGGCACGCAACAAACTAGAAACCCGGTTTCTGCCTCGATGCTTCGCCACTAAACCCCAGATTTATAGAAACCGGGTTTCTTTTTTAGATTTTAGATAGGAGGCCAAATCTCAAATCTCAAATCTCAAATTTCAAATCGGATAGGTAAGATAGTATCGAAATTAATCTGGTATGTACACGGAGAGGGATGAAATATGACGCGATCTTTTAACCAAAAACCTTCAATCCCCCCCACTCGCGTCTCCAAGTCGCGGGGAAAAGGTTTGCTTGTACTGTCGCTGATTTTTCGACTGCTGCTGCTGGGGGTGGGTAGCGGTTTTGCGTGGGTTCTGGGGATGGCGATCGCTCAAATTTATCCGTCAGGCGCGACGGAGATGCCGCTGGCAGAGAGATTGCTGCGTGTAACTCAAAATTTGACCTCCAGCCCGAAACGCGCCCCAGCAACGCCAATTCCGGCGCTTCCGCCACCAACCGCTACACCGACTCCCCAGTCAACAGTCAGTCCTGCCCAGAGAGAGAAATTGCAGTCGGATTTGAGACAGTTGCAGGGCGAACTCAACGCGCTGATTGGTCGCACGGCAGCTTTGGAGAGTCAGTTGGGCAGCAGCCGCCCGACGGAAACTTTGGAAAAGCGTTTGCAGTTGATGTCGCGGGAATTGGCGTCGCCGGAAACGGCGACAACTCTTGCCCCTGCTTTACCGGCGATCGGCAGCAGCCCGAGTCTGAACCCTGAAACGGTGAATACTGCCCCACAGAATGCCAATAATCCGGTGTTTGGGGGGGATGGGCTGATGGTGACTCTGCCCAGCGATGTTTTGTTTGATACTGGCAGCATTTCTTTGCGCGCGGGAACAAGTGCGATTTTGGACAATTTGGTGGCGGAGTTGGGGAATCACGAGGGTGCGACGGTGCGGGTTGCGGGCCACACTGACGACGCGGGGGAAGCGGCGGATAATCGCAATGTGTCGTTTGCGCGGGCTCAGGCTGTGGTGCAGTATTTGTCTGGTGTGCTCGGTCAGAAGTATCATTGGGTGGCGATCGGCTATGGGGAAAGTCGCCCTTCGGTGGATAATAGTTCCGATACTAATCGGCAGCGCAACCGTCGCATTGAAGTGGCAATTAATCCTTAGTCAGCGGACTTGTTGATACTAGATTTATTGCATGAATCTTTGATTGATAGTCAACCGCAGATGTAAGGCAGATAAACACGGATAAACGCAGATAATTTCCACAGAGGTGAGCGAATGCTTGCAATTAAAGTCTACTGTGTTGAATTCTCAAGGCGTAAGCTGCTGTCACGTTGAAGGTGTTAGAGGTGGCAAGTCAGAATTATTTTTAGCCTGATCTATTGCCTCTCGATGTTCGCTCCTAAGTTTGGGTTTTAAATACAAGTTTTCAATCAAAGCTGCTACTCCCGCAAACCAAGGTGGCACAATTACTGCCCCAATAATTCCCAATACTTGAACGCCTCCCAATACAGACAGCAATTGATACAAAGGATGCACACCAACCGATGAACCAACCAGCAAAGGATCGAGGACGTAAGTTTCTAAATTCTGGATGATTACAAATAACAGTAATACCCACAAAAGTACCCAGCCACCTTTAGCTAAGGCTACGATTAATGCTGGTACTGCTCCCAACACGGGGCCGATGAAGGGAATCAAGTTGGTAACACCTGCGATCGCACCCAAGCCTAAAGCAAATTCCGGCATTCCCAAAATGCTCAAACCTGTGGTAATAAATATCCCTAAAATACCCGAAACTAATACTCGCCCGCGAATATAGCTTCCCATTCTTTCACCAATTGGCGCTACTTGTGCGGCTAATCTTGCGTCCCAAGGTTTTGGGAAAAACTGCACCAAACTTTTGATTAATGTGTCGCTGTCGGCAACCATGTAACCGGAAATAAATAATGCTAAAACCAGGCTGAAGAAACCACCGAGAATGCCTCTAGTTAAACTGTACGATCGCAAAACCAGTTGTTGGCTCGATCGAATCAGCCAATTAGTCAGCGATTGAGTGTCCACCAACTGACCTACTAAGGCAGGGGCATCGTCGGTTAGGCGACTCAATACATTAGTTGCTAAGGTTTCCAGGCTTTCGACATAAACTGGTAACTGTCGCAGCAGTAACTCTATTTGTTCGATTACTGTCGGCCCGATTAACACTACCGTCCCGCTAAATCCGCCGATGAGAGTTAAATAAACCATAATCACCGCCAGCCAGCGGGGAACCCGCATCGTTTGGGCCCAATTAACGATCGGGACGATCGAAGCAGCCAGCACGACTGATATCATTAGAATTACTAGCAGGCTCCGCAATTGCCACAGCAGCACTAGGAGCAAGGACGATGCTACAATTAGCAGCAAGTTAGGTAAAGAAATAGTTATCCGCTGTTCTGACATGATTAAGTAATCAAGGTTTGTATTCGCGCTTATGTCATCCCGCAGGGCGGGTTTATTTATATTTTCATTTACCAAATATATGTCGGGTAAAACCCGCACCTACTCATATTATAATAAAAAGTAACATCGGTTCAAAAAAAAATAAGATGCAACCCCCATATTCAACCCAAGATTTCTCCACCCTTTCGTCTATAAAATCACCAACGCTCTTTTACGAATGGCAAAATTATCGCTGTGCTTATGAAGTTTATAAACCAACTACTGCGACAGAAGATAGCATCCCTTTGTTGTTAATTCATCCGATAGGAGTTGGTTTGTCAAGAATCTTTTGGCATAGATTTTGTGATAGTTGGTACAAAGCAGGGAACAGTAATCCGATTTATAATCCCGACCTTTTGGGCTGCGGCGATTGCGAAATGCCGGCTGTGGCTTGCTACCCAGACGATTGGGCCGCACAGTTGCAGTATTTCTTGGAAACCGTAGTCAAAAAACCTGCGATCGTCCTCGTGCAAGGTGCTTTACTATGTGTAGGCTTGGCTTTAGCAAAAATGCAGCAGGAAAGCGGCTCAAATTTAATTCGCGGCTTAGTCCTCGCAGGGCCTCCAGCTTGGGCGGTAATGAACAAACATTCGACAGAAAGACAGCAAAGAATTGTCTGGAATTTGTTAGATTCTCCCTTGGGAAACGCTTTTTATCGCTACGCCAGACGCGGTGAGTTTTTGCGTTCTTTTTCTGTGAAACAACTGTTTGGCGATGCGGCACAAGTTGACAGCGAATGGTTGGATGCTTTGCAGGCTGGGGCGGCGAATCCTGACAGCCGTCACGCGGTTTTCTCGTTTTTAGCGGGGTTTTGGCGCCAGGATTATAGCGGTACGATTCAAAAGTTCGATCGACCTGCACTCATTGTGATGGGAGAAAAAGCCTCCAGCATCAGTCAAGAGGGTAAGGAAGAGAAACCGGATGAAAGATTGGCGCAATATTTAGCTTATTTTCCCAATGCGGAAGGTTTATTAATGCCGGGGCGGAATGTTTTGCCCTATGAATCCACTGCAGAATTTGTCGCGGCTGTTGCGGAGTTTGTGGATAAGTTAAATAAAAATTAAATCTATTTGTGGAGTTATTATCTAATAATAACTGACACAGTTAATAGACCTCATCATGTGTCCCGATGTCGAGTAAAACAATGACTTCACTATTTGTTTCCGTATCCTCTTCAATCGAGAACACAATCCGACAATTATAGCCGCAAGAGCAGGACTGAAGACCATCAAGTTTGCCACCTAGTTTATGAGTACCTAGGTTGGGAAAAAAGACATCTACTTCCATTTGTTGAAGAGATTCTTCAATACGTTGCTGGAGGTCAGGATTTCGTTTGACAAACTTGCGAAATGCTCGTTTGAATTTGGGAGTCAGAACCAGTGGTCTCATGTTTCGGGTTCGTCCAAAGACTGGCGTAATGTTGAAATAACATCGTCGGCTGACTGCTGTCGGAATTTGCCTGTACGGAAATCAGCTAAAGTTTGTTGAGCATCCGCAGCTATTTCGGCGCGGATACTCTCGCGGTGACGATTTTGCAGGATTTTTATCAGCATTTCCTGCTGTTCGTATGACAATTGCAAAGCAGTTTCTAGCACTTGGTCGAGGGTATTCATAGAGCTAGGCTATTACCTCTAAGGTTGAACAACTTGCGAAGTTGAGTAAATTGTATCGCTTATTCCAAGACTAGGCTAAATTAAAAAAAATGTACTAAACTCGGTTTTGTCATGAGCGACAACATCATTACGATCGAACCAGGTAAACGCGGTGGAAAGCCTTGCATCAGGCGAATGCGAATTACCGTGTATGATGTGTTGGGTTGGCTGGCTGCGGGAATGTCTCATACAGAGATTCTAGACGATTTCCCAGAGCTGACGGAGGAAGACATTAGAGCGTGTTTAGAATTCGGCGGTTGAAACCGCTTCTTGTCAAACAAAGTCTGCCTCCGCAGATTATGAATTTAGTTTCAACCCCGATGCCAGATGGTTGTACCATCCTTTTGATCGATCAGAGTAATGCCCCGATCCTTAAGTTCGTTGCGAATGCGATCGCCCTCAGCAAAATCCCTCGCCTTTCGGGCATCTTTCCGCTTCTGAATCATCGCCTCAATCTCGGCATCACTCAAACCGTCAACAGCATCATTGCTATCACTTTCCGGCTGAGCTTCTAAACCCAAAACCCCCGCCAAACTCACCAAAGTTACCCATTTTTGCTGCAACACATCCGGCGAAGTTTCTGTTTTTCCCTGATGCACTAAAATATTGCCTTCCTTGCCCAATTCCTTAGCCAATTCAAACAAAACAGTCAAAGCGCCGGGAGTATTAAAATCATTATCCATAGCTGCTTGAAATTGCTGGACTAATGTGTTATCTTCTCCAGTCAATTTATCAATTTTCTCAACATCCCAACCCAGTTTAGATCCCTGTTGACTGCCAAAAAGTAAGCCTTCCTTAAGAGTGTGCCAGCCATTTCGAGCGCTAGCGATCGCCTCTTCGGTAAAATCTATTTGACTGCGATACTGCGCCATCAACACAAACAGCCTCACCGCCATCGGTTCCACGGCTTTTGACTTCTCGCTTCCTTCATTCTTACTCCCCCCCTTACCAAGGGAGTCTTCATTCTTACTCCCCCCCTTACCAAGGGGGGGCTGGGGGGGGTTAGATTCATTCTTACTCCCCCCCTTACCAAGGAGGGGGGGCTGGGGGGGGTTAGATTCCAAATCACCCGACCAATTCCCATCTAACAAATCGCGAATTGTAATAAAATTGTGCAAAGATTTCGACATCTTTGTGCCGTTGACAGTCACAAAAGCATTGTGCATCCAATAATTAGCAAGCGACTTGCCCGTCGCGGCTTCAGATTGAGCAATTTCATTCTCATGGTGGGGGAAAGTTAAATCGGAACCGCCGCAGTGAATGTCAATAGTTTCGCCCAAGCAATCGCGCACCATAGCCGAACATTCGATGTGCCATCCGGGGCGGCCTTTTCCCCAAGATGAATCCCAAGCGGGTTCTCCCGGTTTAGCGCTTTTCCACAGGGCAAAATCAGAGGAATCTTGCTTTTTTTGAGCTTCTATTTCTGCGGTTTCCAATCTACCGCTAGCCCCGGCCTGCATTTCTTCCAACTTGCGGCCGGAAAGTTTTCCGTAATCGGCAAACTGCCTCACGTTGTAGTAAACGTCGCCGCCGGAAGCATAGGCATAACCTTTATTTTCTAATTCGTGAATCAGCCGTTTTATGCCGTCCATTGTATGGGTGGCCCGGGGATATTCATCGGCCCTGAGAATATTTAGCTTGTCCATATCTGCAAAATATTCATCGATGAAGCGTTCCGCCACGGCTTCCATTGTGGAATTGGTTTCGCGGGCGCGGTTGAGAATTTTGTCGTCAATATCTGTAAAATTCTGCACGTAGCGCACATCGTATCCCCGCCACATCAGATAACGCCGCACCATGTCCCAGACGATGTAAGCGCGGGCGTGGCCGACATGGCAGTAATCGTATACCGTAACGCCGCAGCAATACATCCGCACCTTTCCTGGTTCGAGGGGCTCAAAAGGTGATTCGCGACGGGTCAAGCTGTTGTAAAGCGTTAGGGGCATGGGATTTGAGATTTGAGATTGATGTACTGCTCTAATTTATTATATTGCTGTTGGTGAATCTTTCGGTGTCGCTACCAAATACGAGTTTGCTACCCCCTGTATCACTCGGCGGTTGAAACCGCAACTACACAAACGAAGTCTGCCTCCGCAGACTAAGAGATAAATGGGTTATCAAACCTGCATTTAGTATTACTGCCAAACATCTGTTAAATCTAAGACAAATCCCGGTAATACATTTTCCCCTGACAAAGTGCTGGGATTATCTAATATTTCCACATCCTGATTTTGTCTGTATATCTCAACTTTCTGGTTTTTGCGATCGATTAACCATCCCAAACGCGCGCCATTTGCGATGTATAGCGGTTCTCAAGAAAGTGAAATACACGGGCTAGTTCGATGCCCCATGCTTTTAGGCCCGATGCCCAATCCCCAAGAGCACCTCATGTTACTGAGAAAGGCTATATTCCCACATTTTTTATCGCAATGGTTCCAGGTTGTCAGACTTAGAACGCAATACAGATTCAGAAGAAATAGCGACCTTAGAAGGGAAGAGAGAAAGTAGTACGTCAACAGATGCTAGAATATCTCAGCCCCAAAGTTGCCATTTTTTTATCCAAACAGTAACCAAAACGGTTAAAGGGCGATCGCCCACGCTTAACAGTTATTTACAGTTTGTAGGGGGGAGTTGAGAGTGAAATATAAAGAAAAAAATAGTTTCAAAACAGGAGTCAAATGGCTACTGTGGTCGAGTTTTCTCACTCTAGGCATCGGCGGCGGCTTATTTGCCTACGGGTTATATCAAAATCGACCTCCCGAACCCATAGAAGTGCGCTTGATCCCCGTCAAAATTGGCGATATTGAAGATACGATTAATGAAAGCGGCACTCTTGAATTGGCTGGTCAACAAACTCTTACATCTCCCGTTGATGGTACTGTTGATGAAGTGTTAGTAAAAATCGGGCAAAATATCACATCGGGTCAGAACTTAATCACTCTTCGTAACCCCCAAAAACAAACAATTCTCAGCAAGCAAGAGTTGGTGATTCAAAAAGAAAAACTCACTCTAGAAAGCTTACGCCAAAAACTTGTCGCAGCCCAGGAAATTCTCAGTATCGCCCAAGGGAGACTTCAAAATTATAAATCCGGGCCAAATAACGATTTATTAGAAATTAAAAAACAGGAAATTTCCTTAGCAAATAATCGCCAAAGAGTTGTTGACGCTGAGGTAGTTTTGGCTGCTGCTGAGCGGAAACTTACCGAGCAAAAAGCATTATTTGAAAGAGGTTATATTCCGGGAAATGAGGTGCGAGCCCAAGAAGACGAAGTTCGCAATGCTAAAGTCAGTTTACGAAACGCACAGTCTCAAATCAACACCGATCTGCTCGACCTCAAAAGTCGGCAAATTCAGCGACAAGATAAAGAGCAAGAACTTCAGGAACAAGTGATCGCTGCTGAGTCAGGAGTGCGACAAGCTCAGTTAGATGTTGCTACAAATAGCCCCAATCTCCAAAGCTCTCTGCTTGAGTACCGAGAAAAAGAACAGGAACTAAAAAACAATGTGGTGACTGCATCTATTGATGGCAAGGTACTTAATATTCAAGTTAAAAATGGCGACGGAGTGACGCGGGGAACAGAGCTTTTGACATTAGGCGACCCTTCACAAGAACTGGTAAAACTACAGCTTTCTACGCTCAATGCTGCTAAAGTTAGACCCAAGCAGTCCGTCCGTATCAGCATTATTGGCCCCAATCCTAAGCAGTTTTCAGGAAAAGTAGACAGCTTATATATTCTTGCTAAAAGTGGTGATAGTAATGGAAATGACGGCTCTAATCAAGGCAGTCAACCAACCGTTCCTGCAACGGTAAGACTCGATGCTCCAACCCGGACTTTGATTCCAGGGAGTCAAGTCAGTGTGGAGATAATTTTGCAGCAGCGCCAGAAGGTAGTAGTTTTGAATACGGAGGCAATTGTGCGATCGGAGTCTAAGCCTTTTGTGTGGATTCGTGACAGTCAAGGCAAAGCCCAGAAACGGTCAGTTACATTAGGTTTAGAAGGGTTGACTCAGGTAGAAATAACTTCGGGTTTGCGACCAGGTGACAGTGTTGTGATACCCCCTCCTGAACCTTCCTTAAAGCCAGGAACTCCTATTCAGGAAGAAAAAACAACTAACAATAAAGAAAAAACAGAGGGTGACGATCTGGAATAAAAATTAAAGAGTAGGATCAAATTAGCTAATTTTATTAATGTACGAAATATTAATTTTTGATTTTTAATTACTTATGAGCCTTTCTCCTTTAGACCTCCTCCGCCTTACTTGCATTTCCCTAAGTGGCAATCTTTTGCGATCTGCCCTAACTACAGTCGGAGTTTTCATGGGTGTAGCTGCGGTCAGCGCAACGCTGCAAGTAGGCAACATTAGCCGCGCCGTAATTGCTGAACAACTGGCCAAGCGAGAAGCACCTCAACTGGGAATCAGTAAGTGGGATAGCTTGGGTTTGAATTTAGAAGATATGGAATTTTTGCGGCATCGGCTGAAAGGAATTCAGGCGATTAGCGCAGCAAATTGGTTTGGTTATAACGAAAAAGTTATATTTCAGGCTGAAGAAGCGAAAACATATATCTTAGCTGTTTCTGAAGATCATTTATTGACATCGGGGCGGCGATTAATGGAGGGGCGTTTTTTTTCTTCTAAGGATTTTACTAATTATCGACCTGTAGTGGTAATTGATGAAATGCTGGCGACACAACTTTTTAAAGGTGGCACCAAACCCGTAGATCAGCGCATTTATGTTAACAACAGACCTTATATTGTTATCGGCGTGATGGAGAGTAAGCAAGATTCTTTTAGAAAACCCGAAAATGAAATGTGGGTGTCGATGTCACTTTACAAAGCGATAACAGGTAGCCAGACAATTGAGGGAATTTCCGTGCGCCCTTACAATCTTAAAGATATTAAAGGAATGGAAAAGCAGGCAAAAAAACTTTTGAAGCAGCGCTTCCCCAAAGCAGAGGTTCATACTTGGAACAATGTTAAGAAAATTTTGGAGCAGCAGGAAACTCTGGAACTTGCTTCACAGGGACTATTGGCAGTGGGGGTAATTTCGCTATTGGTGGGAGGAGTTGGTATTGCTAATATTACGATCGCTGCAGTGATGGAACGCACCCCAGAAATTGGTTTGAGACGTGCGATCGGGGCTACTCAGAGAGATATAATGTTGCAGTTTATTCTAGAAGCAGTAATTCTGAGTTTAGCGGGGGGAATTGCTGCTATTGTGACGGTACACGGGTTAACGGTGGTGGTAGCGGATGTTTTTAAGTTACCTTATAAATTTGACAGCAACACAGCAGCTTTGGCTCTAGGATCTGCATTAGCGGTGGGTGTAGGAGCTGGATTTTTCCCGGCTCTACGAGCTAGTCAACTCGATCCTGTTAAAGCGCTGCGTCAAGGGTAGTCATCCCGTAGGAAATCGCCATAGCATTACTTGCAGCAATAACTGGAGTTAGCATGACTGAGCAACCGCACGAAGATTATCTCCCAAATAGCGATTCCCCTGCTCGCTACGATATTCCTTGGATATTTCGTTTTAGCCTAGTTATGCTTGCAATCTGTGGGCTATTGGCGATATTTGCTGTTGCTTTTAAGTCTAGTTCAACATTCAAAACTGATGTTAGCTCTCAATCTGCGATCGCGCCCAAAATTCTGCCACTTACCACTGAAAAACATCTCCCACACATCCAAAATCGACCGCAAAATCAGGCGCTCATTAAACCCCCAAATCCGAGAGAAACGCTAACTACAAACCCGAGAATAGTTATTCCTCGATTCCCCGGCAAAAATCCAACACGTAAAATCAAACACTCACCAATTCCAAATTCCCAATCCCCAATTACCAATTCCCAAGTATTAACAACTTCGACTACTCAAAAAAAACCTGTTCAACCAGAATTAATAGTAATTTCTGAAGCTCCACCAAATCCAGCAATAACAGCAGAACCCATACCTGACAATAGCCAAAATTCAACTATTCAACAGCAATCTATAGCGGATGAATTAGGGGTTGAACTGACACTACCGGAAGTTGTATTTTTAGGCTTAGAAAACAACAGAGATATCAAAAATCAATACCTCGAACGCATCGTCCAAAAACAAGATTTAGCCGTAGCAGAAGGCTTATTTGTCCCTAGTTTTACACCGAAACTGTCCGTGTCATCAGTTCGTTTGAGGAATGGGGGAAGAGTCGCCACTACTGGCGAAGTCGATTTATCGGCCCAGGTGAGTGTCAAAATTCCCACAGGAGGGAATATAAGTTTTGTTTGGAGTAGTAAACAAGGACAAGATGCGAATGGTTTTGGCATTAATAGTGAAGGTTCTTTAAGTCAAAATCTAACGTTAAATTTTACCCAACCTCTGTTAAGGGGAGCTGGATTTGCTGTCAATAGAGCACCACTTGAGATTGCTCGCCTGAGTGAAAAAAGAAATATTCTGAGTTTGAAATCGAGGCTAATTGAGACAATTACTGAAGTAATTTTAACCTATCGAGAGTTGATTAAGGCTCAGGAACAAGTTAAAATTTCACAAAATTCCCTGGAAATTGCCCGTCAAGAATTGGAGACTAATCAGGTTTTGATTGAGGCAGGAAGGCTAGCAAAAGTTGATATCTTTACAAGTGAAAAAGCTGTGGCCGATCAGGAAGTGACAGTATTAGCTAGTGAGGAGCAACTGAAGAAGGCAAGATTAGCACTGCTGCAAGTTCTAGACCTCGATCGCAATCTTAGTATAACAGCAAGAGAAGCTGCTGCTGTACAGACTTACCCTCTGGATTTCTATAAGATTCTACCATTAGCTCTGTCAAATAGTCCTGATTATTTACAAGTACAGCTCGACCGGGAAATCGCTAAATATAAATTGCTCGTAGCGGAAAATAATCGAAAATGGAAATTGGATCTAAATGCAAGTATTAATAATTATAATAATGCTACTAATCTTTCCGACAGCAGCTCGGATTTGAGAGCAGGACTGGTTTTGACTCGCGAATTTGGAAACAGAGAAATTGAGCGAGATTTTCAGAATAGTCGTGTTAAGCTATTACAATCGGAGAATATTTTAAAGGAGTCCAATCAAAAGCTGGAAGTTGAGGTCAGAAATGCAATTCGAGATATAAATTTGAATCTTAAGCAAGTAGAACTAGCTCAAAGGTCAAGGGAGTTAGCGCAAAAACAATTAGAAATAGAGCAAGACAAAAGAAGATTGGGAGTGGGAAGTTCTCGGAGTATCGATATTGTGACTTTTCAGAAGGATTTAATACAGGCTAGAAATGCAGAACTTAATGCGAGGATTGCCTATTTTAATGCTTTGACAAATCTTGATAAAATAATAGGTACTACTTTGGAGACTTGGCAGGTGAGGATTGAAAATGAATAATGATGTTAGTTAGTTGTTATCGGATTAAATGAGACTTCTCAGTAATTCCAACCAGCCTCCATCGGCTCGGGATCGGTAGAATCAGCCGTCAAACAGATAGGTACAAGGCTAAAAATTTCATTCTTCACAGTGGAAATCTGAAAGTGTTTCTCAAATGTTACAACTGCGTTGTGCCTACTTGAATAGTTAATTTGCAGTCTAATATTTTTGCAAAATCGGGATGCTCCCGCGAAGCCTTCTTGTGAGAAGGATTATATAGAAAGTCTTTCACTTTGTCATATTCGCAAAGACATATCCATTCTAAACGATCGCCCCCGCCCTCCAAACCCATCAAAAGCCCCCCTCTCCCAATTTGTCATCAAATCCTGACATTTGCTGCAACACCGATCCCCCAAAATCTCCAAATGTCAAGATTCCCTGACAAAGTGATCCCCAAAATCCCGAAAATGCGTATAAGTACCCATAATTGAGGGAAAAGACCCCTTGACCCGATCGCAACTTGTCTGCAACATTAAGTCATGACAAAGCGATCCCAAAGAAATGCTTCGATTAAGCAGCCCTGGGAGTCGAATAGCGCGTGTGCTGCCAGCACAGCGTTGCTAGCAGCACCGATCGCACTCACAAAATCGATCTTGTCAATCAAGAATCGACAGATAAAGCTTTATTTAGATCGAACGGTGCGCGCAGAAGCCAATAAGTCCAAACCCTCGATCGCATGGGGGAAAAGACAAGCTAAAAACAAGCAAGGCTTCAAAGGTTGGAGAGATTTGGAAGCTCGATCGTATTTGCATTTAAAAGAGTTTCTAACTCAAAAAGTCAACACATTTGTGTTGAAAGGAAAAATCTAACCCGCCATCCTAAATTAGTGGAGAACCAACTCATGGCAAAAGAACGCCCACCATTAGAAGAGATGACTTTGCGACAACTCCGCAGAGTTGCTAGCGAATGTGGAGTCTCTCGCTACAGCCGGATGCGGAAATCGCAACTCCTGGCATCTATTCAAGAAATTCAGCGCACCAAATTTTCCTACAGCCCATCTCGCAAACTAGAGGCACAAGAAGCAGTGGAAGCAGCAAAGTTTGAACTCGGTCAAGAAGATAGAACAGGCGGTTCTTTGTCGTCTGTAGATGAAGGTTTAGCAGATTTGCCCAACGGCTACGGCGAAAGCCGGGTGGTTTTAATGCCCCGCGACCCAGAATGGGCCTACACTTACTGGGACATTCCCAACGATCGCAAAGAAGAATTGCGTCGCCAAGGAGGACAGCAACTCGCCCTGCGGATCTACGACGTTACAGATGTTAACCTCGACATTCAAAGCCCGCACAGCATTCAAGAATATCCCTGCGACGAACTAGCGCGGGAATGGTACGTGCCAATCCCCGTGAGCGATCGGGATTACGCGATCGACATCGGCTACCGCTGTGCAGATGGCCGCTGGCTGGTATTAGCTCGATCGGCCGAAGTCCGCGTTCCTCCCGTCTATCCCAGCGACTGGATTGAAGATCAATTCATCACCCTCGACTGGGAAGAAGACTTGCAAGGCAAAACCTTCGCCGAACTGGTTCCTCCGGCCAAGAAAATGGCACAAGCAGCCAATGGCTTCGGTTACAGCACCGAAAACGCTATCTACGAACAAATCTTCGGCATGGCAGAATCTGCCGAATCCCTGCGGGTAGCCGGTTCTATTTTCGGTTCCATGCAGCACGTCGCCGGTTCCGTCCAGCAAGTCGGCATCCACGAACAAGCTCTCAGTTCCTACGTGTTCCCCTCCGGCGTCGGAATGTGGGCGGCTCCCACCATGTCCGGTCTCACCGCGTCGGGTGTAGGTATGTCCGGCCTCACCGCGTCGGGTGTCGGTATGTCGGGTCTCACCATGTCGGGTGTCGGTATGTCCGGCCTCACGATGTCCGGTTTCGGTATGTCCGGTGTTGGTATGTCGGGAGTTGGCTTCGCCGCCCCGATGCGCCCCCGCCAGTTCTGGTTAGTTGCTGATGCCGAACTGATCGTTTACGGCGCCACCGAACCCGACGCTACCGTCTACGTAGGCGGACAGCCGATTAAACTCAATGCTGATGGCACTTTCCGCTTCCAGATGTCCTTCCAAGACGGCTTAATCGACTATCCGATTTTTGCAGTAGCAGCAGACGGCGAACAAAACCGCGCCATCCACTTGAAATTCAACCGCGAAACCCCAGAACGGCGCACCAATACCAAGCAGGATGCTGTTGTGGAATGGTTGGGCTAATCGCAAAGGTCGAAAGGTCGATCGGGCGATCGTGCAGGTTTGTGCCAATTTTTTAACCATCACAAGGCATAGCCTCAGCCGATCGTGATTTGTTAAGGTTAATCCCAGACAACAACCCATAACACCCCCTATACACCGTTCTCCTATTTTGAGGAGCGGTGTTTTTTGTATTTAGAAGGAAGAAGTTCGGCAGCGGATTCTGTAACGGATGTAACGGATGTAACGGATGTAAAGGATACAAGGAAGAAGGAAGAAGGAAGAAGGAAGAAGGAAGAATTATTTATTTAAATGTTCTCAATAGACTTGAATTGCATAAATCTTTGATAGAAGGATCAACCGCAGATTACAGGCAGATAAACACAAATCAACGCAGATAATCTCAAGATAGTTGATGATTTTTGTAATAGGTTTAATATCTATCTGTAGATAGATGTTGATTTAACTCGCCATCTAATCAGTTAAATCAAAATTTGCACTCTTCACTCAAGCATTATTAAGTAAGCTAAAGTTTACTTAAATTTTTATTGCACAAACTGGCTAAATCCAGCGAAACAAAAGAAAGCGAGTTATGAGAGAAATAAGGCGATCGCACTGCCATTTCTCAAAAGCAAATGCAAAAAATAAATTCCCCGCAGCCACGAAGCCAGAAGCGTCCCCGTCTTTTAGCCTTATTCGCTGTCACATTAGCCGCCGTCTTGCTTTTATTTATTCTGCCGGCACTGACTCAACAGCCAGTCGTGCTCACCATGTTAATGCAAGGTCAAGACCTTGTTAACTGGAAACCCTTTGTCAAAGAATTTGAACAGAAAAACCCCAAGATTCGCATCAACCTTATAGAAGGGCCTTTCGACAGCAACCTCATAGAAAATCTTTACACATCTGCCTTTCTTTTAGGCGACTCGCCCTACGACATCATCAACATGGATATTGTCTGGGTTCCCAAATTTGCAGCCGCAGGTTGGGTAAGCGATTTGACAGACAGAATTTCCCCCGAACAACTATCAAAATTCATCCCAGGTAACGTCGAAGGCGGGCGGTATCGAGGCAAACTTTACCGAATTCCCCACGCTTCCGATGCCGGAATGCTTTATTACCGCAAAGACATTTTAGAACAAGCGAAAATTCCAGCCCCGAAAACCTTTGAAGAGATGGTAAAAATCTCTCAAAACTTGCAGAAACAGGGAAAGGCAACTTGGGGTTATCTTTGGCAAGGCAAACAATACGAGGGAGTATCTGCGATGTTTGTCGAGGTACTCTCCGGTTTTGGCGGCTTCTGGGCAAACCCTCAAACTTTTGAAGTTGGGTTAGATAAACCCGAGGCAATTAAAGCAGTGGAATTTCTCAAAAATACGATCGCCTCTGGCATTTCTCCTCCGGGTGTCACCACCTACGGCGAAGAAGAAACCCGGCTGTTGTTTCAAAACGGTAAAGCGCTATTTTTGCGAAACTGGCCGTATGTTTGGAAGCTGGCAAATGCCGAAGGATCGAATGTTAGAGGTAAAATTGCGATCGAGCCAATGCTCAGCAGTACGGGTAAAACAGGCGGTTCCTGCTTGGGCGGCTGGGGCTGGGGAATTGCCAAAACCTCAAAACATCCAGAACAAGCGTGGAAAGCAATTCAGTATCTTACCAGCGAGGAAACCCAGCGCAAATTTATTATACAAACCGGTTTAGTTCCCAGTTACAAATCCCTATTTACCAACAAAGAAATAGTCGCTAAATATCCCCACTACCCGCAACTGCTAAAAGTAGTGGAACGGTCAGCTTTGCGCCCGCCCCTGGCACAATACGCTCAAGCTTCTGATATTTTGCAGCGTTATTTGAGCTCAGCTTTTACCGGGAGAATGAGTGCAGAACAAGCAATGAAAGCAGCAGCTAGCGAAACTCGTAATTTATTAGGCAGTTTGAAACAACCCCAAGCTTCTTGAACAGTTGACAGTTGACAGTTGACAGTTGACAGCCGTAGGGTGCGTCGCCATTCAAAATCCATCAATAAAAATCGATAATCGAGCGAGCGACGCACCCTACGAATAATGTTTTAACAGTTGTGAGAATTGGCCTTACTACGAACCATAAATGAGGGATAAATTAGGGCTAAAAAATATGCAATTAGACAAGATGCGACAGCACGAACAAAAAACCGGATGGATATTAGTAGCACCAGCTTTGATAATTCTGATGCTAGTATTTGCTTACCCAATATTGCGCGCTTTTTGGCTGAGTTTATTCACTCAAAACCTCGGTACTGAATTAAAACTGGTTTTTTCCGGTTTTGCTAACTACAGTCGAATGTTAGGCGACGGGCGTTTCTGGCAAACTTTAGGCAACACCACAGTATTTACTGTCGCCTCTGTTGTGCTGGAATTAATTCTCGGTATGGGCATTGCCTTAGTCTTAAATCAATCCTTCGCAGGGCGCGGCATTGTTCGCACAATTTCCCTGCTACCTTGGGCGCTGCCCACTGCATTGATGGGAGTAGCTTGGGCGTGGATTTTTAACGACCAATACGGCGTAATTAACGACATTTTGAGGCGATTAGGATTGATTCAAAATAGCATTAGCTGGCTGGGAGATCCGACTTTGGCAATGATGGCAGTGATTACAGCAGATGTGTGGAAAACTACGCCCTTTGTCAGCTTGCTTTTGCTAGCAGGATTGCAGTCAATTCCCGGTGATTTATACGAAGCACACGCGATTGACGGCGCGAGTAGCTGGCAGAGTTTCCGTCAAGTTACCCTGCCCCTGCTGATGCCCCAAATTGTGATTGCTTTGCTGTTTCGATTTGCCCAATCTTTCGGCATTTTTGACTTGATTCAGGTGATGACGGGAGGGGGGCCGGCGGGGGCAACGGAGACGGTTTCTATCTACATTTACAGCACGGTGATGAGGTATTTAGACTTTGGATACGGGGCGGCTTTGGTGGTGTGTACTTTTTTGATGTTAGTGGCAGCAGTTGCGATCGCCGCTTATTTGTTATCGAGAGCCCGCACCAATGCAGCCGGAGGAAACTAAGACGATTTTAGATTGGGGATTTGGGATTTGAGATAACCCACAGTTGCACATTTATTTGATTGGTATAAATTATGTCGATCGCCCGCGAACAACCTAGCAAAAAAACCTTTGATATCCGGCAATTAATCTTGCCAATCTCGGCGATATTAATCGTCGCATATTTTCTCGCACCCATTATCTGGCAAGTGCTAACTTCTTTCAAAGTAAATGCGGATATTTCAGCGATTCCAAACGTCTACATTCCCAAACGAATTACTTTCGAGCATTACCTGTCGCTGTTCCAGCGCCGCCCGTTTGCACTTTACATTTTAAATAGCGCT
Source organism: Microcoleus sp. N9_B4 (assembly GCF_036701635.1). Classification (NCBI taxonomy): domain Bacteria; kingdom Bacillati; phylum Cyanobacteriota; class Cyanophyceae; order Oscillatoriales; family Microcoleaceae; genus Microcoleus; species Microcoleus sp. N9_B4. Next base: position 41,902 of record NZ_JAUBRC010000013.1, read on the forward strand.
TTTGTTTCCATTACTTCAACATTGCTGTGTTTAGCAGTAGGCGCTCCCGCAGCTTACGCTTTAGCCAGATTGCGGCTGTGGGGCGAGAGAATCATCCTGGCAACTGTGACGATTGTGACGCTATTTCCGGCGGTGCTGCTATTTTTGGGACTGCTGGAAATTGTCAAAGCTTTGAATTTAGGCAATAATTATTTAGCATTAATTATTCCTTATACTGCGATCAATTTGCCGCTGACAATTTTGGTGATGCGGAGTTTCTTTCAACAGTTGCCAAAAGATTTGGAAGATGCGGCGAAAGTTGACGGATACAACACTTTCCAAATGCTGTGGCAAATCGTACTACCGATGACATTTCCAGCTTTAGTCACAACGGGAATTTTGACATTTATTTCAGCTTGGAACGAGTTTATATTTGCACTAACATTTATGACTCGCGAATCTCTAAAAACTATTCCCGTCGCCACAGCTCAACTCAGCGGCACGTCTGTCTTTGAAATTCCTTACGGGCCGATCGCCGCAGCTACCGTTTTAGGAACTTTGCCCTTGGTTTTGCTGGTTTTGGTGTTCCAGCGGCGCATCGTTCAGGGTTTAACTGCCGGGGCTGTAAAAGGATAAATCGATTTTAGAACTCGTTCCTAGGCTCTGCCTGGGAACCGATATCTAGAGGCTCTGCCTCGCTTTTTAAACAGGAAAGTTGGAGGCAGAGCCTCCGGATCTGCGTTACCAGGCTCTGCCTGGTAACGAGTAAACAGTCAAAACAAGCAACAGAAGATTAATCCGTGTATCCGTGTTTATCCGTGTCGTGCTGTTCTTACCAATTTCCAATTACCCATTAAAAATCATGGCAAAATTGCAACTCAAAAACCTCAATAAAACCTACAGCCCTAAAGTTGTTCCCGTAAAAGACATTAGTTTGGATGTTAGCGAAGGGGAATTTCTGACTTTGTTGGGGCCGTCGGGGTGTGGCAAATCTACGACGCTGCGGTTAATTGCAGGGTTGGAACAGCCAACTAGAGGCGAGATTAGAATTGGCGATCGCGATGTCACTTATCTCAGACCGGGCGATCGCGATATTGCAATGGTTTTTCAAAGTTACGCGCTGTATCCGCACATGACAGTATACGAGAATATGGCATCGAGCCTCAAACTTCGCAAAATTTCCTCCAGCGAAATCAATCGGTTAGTGACAGAAGTTGCAACATCCCTCGGATTGACGGAATTAATCGATCGCAAACCAGGAAAACTATCAGGCGGACAGCGGCAGCGAGTGGCCCTCGGCCGCGCATTAGTGCGCCAACCTGAAGTATTTTTGCTCGACGAACCTTTGAGCAATCTCGACGCATTATTACGGGAAAAAGTTAGGGCCGAACTCAAACAATTATTTTCCTCCCAAAAAGCTCCCGTAGTGTACGTCACTCACGACCAAACCGAAGCAATGACGCTTTCTACAAAAGTCGCCGTTCTCAACAGCGGCAGCGTGCAGCAGCTAGACCCGCCACACTTAATTTATACTCGTCCGGCAAATCAGTTTGTAGCGGGTTTTGTGGGCAGCCCGCAAATGAATTTGCTCGTGCTTAAATGCCAGGGAAATTTTGCTAAGTTGGGGGATTTTGGAGTTCCACTCCCAAATATACCGACTGTGCCGCCAGAAATTGTGTTAGGAATTCGCCCGGAACACGTCGGCTTTGCAGATGCAGAGGCCGGCAAGATGCCGGCCCCAGAGGCAATTAAAGGTGAGGTTTATTTAGTAGAAAACTTGGGAATGCAAAATTTAGTTAGCGTCCGAGTTAAAGGTGTGGAGTCAGTAACGGTGCGGGCTTTGCTGCCAAATGACCGCCACTGGAATTCCGAAATTGTAGAGCTGGTTTTTCCGCCTCAGTTGCTGCACTGGTTTGACGTGAAAACGGGCGATCGCTTGCAATAATAATTTGCCCTGCAGAGCATGATTGATTAAAAATTGTCTAACCATGTGTATAAAAATATGTTTTTTGCTTCTAACTAAGTTATGACTTTAGTTAGAGGTAGAACTATTTGGCTGCTGTTAACGTGATATTCATGTGTGAAAAAGCTAATTGGCTGACACATAGGTTGCGTGTTTACCAAATTTTATCGCTAACCTATAACTCTATTTAGGTGGTTAATCGGAAGTTAAAGCTAAGTTGGCTTTACCTCGCATTAGCTGCTAATTTTGGAGCGAGTCAATTAGATGAAAAAATGTTGAAAATTATCACCAATCAACTTAGGGAGTATTACTGAGATGAATTTGATTTCCACCACCATTGCTCGCATCAGTTCCCTGCTTAAGGGCTTTCAAATTAAGAGTTTTTTGAGTGTTGTCCTAGTCGGTTTTCTGGTGCTGACAACCACTGTTGATTCGGGACGCACTAACAAAGGTTTTGGCACGCAAGCCAGCTCCAAGTCTGAGCTCAACAATCCTGAAAGACCCCAAACAACCCGGGAATGGAGGCAAGAAGCTCGCGAAACCTCAGACTCTCCGGGCGAACGAGCTCAGAAGATTGGACAAGAAGCAGGAGCAGCCGTGAAAGAATTCGGGGATATGTACAAAGACACTGCTAACAGAAGTATCCGCGAATTAAAGGATAACTAGCTCCAACTAAAAAAATATAACACTGAGAAACATGATTGCTTTCGGGGCGCAGCCAAGAGTGCTCGCCCTTCCGGGTTTCTCAACACCTGAAAAGTTTGACGTTTAAATAGGTGGAGCTACTTAATAGGACAGACGCAATCAAGTAGGCGAGCATAAATAAACTAGGACAGACGCTCATCAACCCGGTTTCTCTGATGAAACTGGGTTTTTGACTTGGAAGCGCTTTATGTTAAATCAAATCCATTCTGACTTAGCTAGCCTCTGGAATGCGACTTCGAGGTCAAACTACGCAAACTTTCGTCTCTTTCCCTTTAGACTAATAAATAAGTGGTAAAGCGCTTAGGTTGCACCTCACATCTTGCACCATTCTCAGGAACAGGCTTTTCGGCCTGTTCCACAAAGAGTGAATTTTCTTGTGGAACAGGCCGAAAAGCCTGTTCATACAAAGCTTATTGAGAATGGTGCAACATCTCAGTTGCACCCTACATATAGAAGTTGCACGTAATTTTTGATGAATCAAGATCTTAACAGTCTTTGCTTGACTGGCCTGCTGTTCATCCTGCCTGTTTGTCCGGCGACAATTGCCCGCGCTCAACTTCCCCAAAGTGCAGATACTAACGTCAACCAAACAAATCTCTTCAAAGATGAACGGTATTTTGGCTTAACTAAACCGGGAGGTGAGACAACTTCTGCATCAGAATCGCAGGAGTTTGTCAAGGCAGTTATTACCCCTCGCTTTCGGGAATGGCTAACCGTATTAGACGGCTCCGGGCAGTTTCTAAACTGATCGGGAGTTCTGATTAGATAAAACTCTAAAATAGTTATTTTAATTTATGAAAGTAGCCAGAAAAAATTAAGCTATTAATGAAGTTATCGAACCTTACAAGCGCACTGTCCAGCAAGAGTCAGTGTTGCGGGCAACCAGCGAAGTTAAGGTTTTTTTCTGATGTGGTCATCCAATCACCGTATTTATGATATTATTCGTGGTAATCAAGGTCATATCCTCAAAGATAAGTAGGGTGCGGGTGCAAGAAAAATCATAATTTGTGGGTATCGATCGCACACTGCAAAAAATCGCTAGAAAAACCTGCCCGGGAGAAAACAAAAACATGATAAACAACGGCAACCAAAAAGCTGAAGCGCATGAAAGCGAGGATACACAAAATTTGTCCGGCATGGCGAAAGCTTTTCTTGTGAGCGTGGCTTGGTCTTACGCAGAGGCATTGGAGCGCATGAAACGATCGCAAAATCCACAGGAACCCGCGCCGGAATCTCCGACAGAAGAAGTCGAACCCGATCCGGAAAAAAATTAATGAAAGACTATTAATGCGATCGATTTGCCAAACTATCTGGGGGTGCGATCGAACGCCATAGTCAATTAGCTGTTTTGAGTTAAAAACAATCAACTCAGAACAGCGAACTGTGCAGCTTAAGCCGGATTTGTATTGGATTTTACAAGAAAAAAAACTGAAAGCCCCGTGACCCTTCAACAAGCTCAGGAAAACCTTTAGTCCGGGGATGACAACTGCGTTGCAGGTTTGAACCTCAACCTATATCTATCCCTAAAAGGGATTTAAACTAAACTAATGTACGGTTTTACCGCTACAGTGTACAAAACAAATAACCAATTTTTAGATCGGTCTCATGTCTAATTCAAAAATGATTGGTAAAGCGATCGCAGGTAGCCTTTGCTTGGGCATCCTCATTAGCTTCAACGCCTCAGTCGGCACAGCATCCGCAGCAACACCAACAATTGCCCAAGAAACAGCAGCCCCTGCCGCTAGCAACCTCGACCAGCAACTCCTAGGCCAATGGCAAGGCACAGTCCCCTCCGGTCAGTCTTTCACCTTCGTCTTTGCCCCAGAAGGCAAATTGTTTCTCATGGCTAAAGGCCCCGACGGAGCCGCCCGCGCCAAAGAAATGAGGTACAAAGTTAATCAGGGTGAAAAACCGATGCACATTGATGTCGGCCTCAGCAGCACAGAAACTGTTGAGACTGTTTTTGAGTTGACTCCCGAAGGTCAAATGCGCCTTCAGTTGCAAGGCACCAATCCCGGACAGGCCAGACCTAATTCCTTAAACGAGCAGGCAACTGTGTTTAAAAAGGTCTCCGAGGCCACTGCACTGCCTGCTGACACTCAAGTCATCGGTTTTTGAGGAAAATTACTCGCAGGCAGAAGGCACTTATCGCAATTGTCAATTGAGTGAGGTACTGATTGGGATTTTCGATTTTCGATTGGGGAATTGGTAAGAAAGCCGATGAGTACCTCACCTGATTGAGAGCCGCTATAACTAACTCTGAGTTTTCAGATTGCCACGCTTCGCGAGGAACGAAGCAATCTTAAAACTTTCCCCCTGCCTTCTGCCTTCCACAGGCCCTGCTACAATCCACTTAATCTCCCTTTAATTTTTGCCATAGACTTCCATGAGTGAAACCGTCCTAGAAGTTCGCAACCTGCGGGTTCAATTTCAATCTGCGGACGCAGGCGATGCGTCTGCAACTGTCAAAGCGGTTGACGGCATTTCGTTTGAGGTCAAGCGAGGGCAAACTCTGGGCATCGTGGGAGAGTCGGGATCGGGAAAATCGGTAACATCCCTCGCGGTTATGGGTTTGCTGTCGAGTTCGTCAACGAAAATCGATGGCGAAATTTGGTTTTATTCGACAAAAGACGGCGCTAGCAATGGGCCTGTGAATCTGCTGGAAATGCCGGATAGGGAAAAACAAACATACCGGGGCAGCCAGATTGCGACGATTTTTCAAGAGCCGATGAGTTCGCTAAATCCCGTTTATACGATCGGATTTCAACTCACAGAAGCCATTTGTTTGCACCAACAGGTGTCGCAGACAGAAGCGCGGCGCCAAGCTGCTTCTCTGCTGCAAGAAGTGAAGCTGCTACCGGCCGACGATGAGATCAGGCAGCGGTGTTTGGCTTTGCGGCAAGAGCATTCTCGGACTGCTGCGGGGAATCAAGCATTGATGGAGGACGATCGCGATTTGATGCAGCTCGTCAACGGCCAAAAACAAGCTATGCTCGATCGCTACCCCCACGAACTCTCAGGCGGTCAAATCCAGCGCGTGATGATTGCAATGGCCATTTCTTGCAATCCAACTCTATTAATTGCTGATGAACCGACAACGGCTTTGGACGTAACCGTGCAGGCAACAATCTTAGCTTTGCTGCGGGAGTTGCGGGACTCTAGAGGCATGGCAATGATTTTTATTACCCACGATTTGGGCGTCATTGCTGAAATTGGCGATACGGTGGCGGTGATGTACCGGGGCAAGATTGTTGAGTGCGGTGCGATCGAACAAATTTTCAGCAATCCCCAACATCCTTACACAAAAGGTTTATTAGCTTGCCGCCCAACTCTCGATCGGCAACTGCGCCGCTTGCCGACAGTTTCCGATTTTATGGATGTCACCACAAATGCTAGCGGGGAATTAGTAATTGTCGAGAAAAATGCCGATTTAGACGGCGACAGCAGCGGGGGAAATCCCGCTTTTGCAACAGGAAAACCGCCTCGGCTGCCGCACATCTCCGGCCCTTTGCTAGCTGTTAATAACTTGCGCGTCGGTTTTCCGGTGCAGGGGATGTTTGGCGAAACTCAACGCTTGTTTATGGCGGTAAACGATATTTCTTTTGAGGTTTATCCGGGCGAGACTTTGGGTTTGGTGGGCGAGTCTGGCTGCGGCAAATCAACTTTGGCGAGAGCTTTGCTGCAATTAATTCCGATCGCCAGCGGTAAAGTGTTTTTTGAAGGTCAAGAAATTACGCCTCCTGCGAAAAGTAGTTCGGCATCGCAGTGGATGGCTAATTATCGGATGAAAAAAGAGTACGATCGCAAATTGCGGTGGCTGCGACGCGATCTGCAAATTATTTTTCAAGATCCTTTTAGTTCTCTCGATCCGCGCCTAAATGTTGGGGATGCGGTGATGGAACCGATGGTAATTCACCGCTTTGGTAAGAACCAGAAAGAACAGCGCGATCGCGCGGCTTATTTGTTGGAGAGAGTGGGTTTAAATCCCGATTTTATGCGGCGCTACCCTCACGAGTTTTCGGGCGGACAGCGGCAGCGAATTTGTATTGCTAGAGCTTTGGCTTTGAATCCTAAGTTTATTATTTGCGATGAGTCGGTTTCGGCATTAGATGTGTCGGTGCAGGCGCAAGTTTTAAATTTGCTGAAGGAGTTGCAAACAGAGTTGGGACTGACTTATATTTTTATTTCTCACGATTTGAGCGTAGTCAAGTTTATGAGCGATCGCGCGATCGTCATGAACAAAGGTAAAATCGAGGAAATTGGCACTGCCGAGCGCATTTACCGCCAACCGCAGCAAGCTTACACGCGACAACTTATAGCTTCTATTCCTGCTGGGAATTTGGAGCGAATTCGGCAGCAGCAATTAGGGAGATCCGCTGCCGTGTCTCAATTAGCACAGGAGCCAGGATCTCCTGCCGATGACTCGAAACACCATTGATTTCTAGGCTTCTGCCTTTTTGCAAACATTGATAACTAGCTTGCTCTTGCAGTATTTGTGACAAGTCCTAGGAATATTTTTTTAAAATTACCTTAACAAATCGGCAGGTATTCTTCACTTGTAATTTATAATTTTTGGTAACACCAAATCTACTTCGCCCTCAAGGATTTGAGGACTACTGTTATATTAGGCCAAATGTCTAATGCCAAACAGAAACAGCTAGTGCAACATTAGATATAAATCCCTCTAGGTCTGTCTGGTTGGGAAAAAATACGCACCAGCTAAGAAGAGATTACTCGCTAACTCCGTAAATACACTTAAATCTCTAGAACTTTTGCCGATATCTACCCAAAATTAACAACCATAGATGTCGCAAACAAGTCAAAGTTTACACTGTTTAAATAAACATATTAATTCTTATTTGACAGAAGTAAATAGGGATTATCTTAGTTTTGTAACCAAGCTAGAAATTGGCGTTTTGAGGCAGGAGACAGGAGGCAGGAGACAGGAGGAGACAGGAAGAACGAAGGAGCCAGAAGAAGTATTTTTACAAATATGAGATGCTGCCAGTAAATATATAGTTCACAGCCACAAAAAATGAAATATTCAGTTCAAATGCCCGCATTATTCCCAATAAAAAAGTGGTTAAATTCGCTCCACATATTATGGATATACATCATGTTATTCTTAAGTATAGCACAGCAGCAAACAGCCCGCAGCCAGCCTAAAATAAAATTCAATATATCTAAAATATTGCCGATTATTTTATTTTTATGTTTGATATGCCTGCTGTTTTTATTCAACTGGTTATGGGTAGTAAGTAACGGCTATGATTTATACGGTATCGAGCTAGAAGTTGCTATTTTCGGAGTAGCAAATATTGTCTTTTTAGCGGTATCGGCGCGCTCAAACGCCTCTGCTGTCGCAGCCCAAAACGATCGCCCATCCAGCGAACCCAACGGGGGCGATCGCTTTTTTAGCCTCTCGCCAGATATGCTGTGCGTCATTGGTTTTGATGGTTATTTCAAACGCATCAACCCAGCAGCAGAAAAAATCCTCGGCTATTCCGAAGCCGAAATGGTTGGCCAACTCTTCATTGAATTCGTGCATCCAGACGATCGCGAAGCTACTTTAAAAGAAGCTGAAAGTATTGCTGCGGGGAATAATACCGTTGGGTTTCCAAACCGCTGGCGCTGTCAAAACGGTTCTTACAAGTGGATAGCCTGGACAGTTAGCCCTTTCTGCGAGGAAGAATTGATGTATGGTATAGGCCGCGACATTACCGCTCAAAAACAAGCAGAAGCAGCGCTGCAAGAGAGCCAGCGTTTTGTTGAGCGAATTGCCAATACCAGTCCGAATCTTCTCTTTGTTTACGACGAAAGCGAGCAGCGAAATGTCTACAGCAACCGCGAAATCACTGACACCCTTGGCTATACGAGTGCAGAAGTTGAAAAAATGGGCAGAAATCTACTGCCCACCATCATCCACCCTGACGACTTAGCTAAATTTCCCGGATATTTTCAGCAATTAGAAAATGCTCCCGACGGCGAAGTTATTGAGTACGAATATCGGGTACGCGATAGACAGAATTGTTGGCACTGGTTAGTCAGCCGGAATATTGTATTTAGCAGAACAGAGGACGGAAAAATTAAGCAGCGTCTCGGTGCTGCTACGGACATTACAGAGCGCAAAATAGCAGAACAAGCTTTAGCAGAACAATTGAAACTTTCTGTATTCACAGCAGATGTGGGAATTGCTTTAACTCAAAACCAGACTTTGCTTGCAACTTTGCAATATTGCGCCGATGCAGTTGTGCGCCATTTGGATGTTGCCTTTGCTCGGATTTGGACGTTGAATGAAGAGGGCAATGTATTGCAACTGCAAGCAAGCGCGGGGATATATACTCATATTGACGGCGCTCACAGCCGCATTGCTGTCGGTGAGTTAAAGATTGGTTTAATCGCCCTGGAGCGACAACCTCACATCACTAATTCTGTGAAAGAAGATCCCCGCATCAAGGACAAAGAATGGGCGGCGCGTGAAGGAATGGTGGCTTTTGCTGGATATCCGCTAATTGTTGACAATCAGTTGCTGGGAGTAATCGCGATGTTTGCTCGTCAGGAGTTGAACGAATCAACGCTGATTGCTTTGGCGTCAAGTGCCGATACAATCGCCCTGGGAATTAAGCGCAAACAAACAGAAGAAGCTCTCGCCAGACAACAGCAAACTTTGAGGGCAATTATTGACAACGCTCCGATCTGGGTATGGCTGACAAATGCTAGCGGGCGGATGTTATTAATTAACAAAACTTTCTGCGAAGATGTGGCTATACCTGAATCAAGATTTTTAGCAGCATCTCACTATTCCGAAGTTTTGGGATTAGAAGCATCTGCTACGTGCATGGAATCTGACGCGCAAGCGTGGAGCCAAGATATTCCCTGTTATGCTCAAGAAGCGATGCAGCTTGCTGATGGTAAAAAACATTATTTAGAGACAATTAAAACTAAGGTCAAAGATGATTTTGGAAACACGATCGGCTTAATAGGTTTGGGCTTGGACGTTACAAAACAAAAAGAATCTCAAAGACAGTTGCAAAAGTCGGAAGCGAGATTCCGCAAATTAGCGGAGCAGGAAGCGCTAATGAACCAGCTAGCTAGCAATATCCGCGAATCTCTAGATTTAGATACTATTTTGGCAACAACTGTGCAGCAGATTCGCGACTTGCTGCAAGTCGATCGCTGTGTGTTTATCTGGTATTTGCCCGACGCTTCGCCACCTGCTTGGGATGTCGTCCACGAAGCTAAAAATGATGACTTGTTCTCGCTTTTGGGTTATTACCCTGCTGACATAACGGGTACGCTGCCGCAAAAAATCGCTAATTTGGAAGTTTATCAAATAGATGATGTTGCAACTTTCAGCAATCCAGTAGAAAGGGAATTCTTTTTGCAAGTTGGTTACAAGTCTGTCTTGGATTTGCCGATTAAAAGTGCCGGGGGTTTAACTGGTGTTGTTAGCTGCATTTCTTGCAGCGAGGTGCGTAAGTGGACAAAAGAGGAAGTGGAGTTAATGGAGGCAATTGGCGCTCAATTGGGCATCGCCATCAGTCAATCTGAACTTTACACTAAAAGCGTCGATTCAGCTCGGATAGCGCAAGAACAAGCTGCCAAACTCGAAGTAACTCTGTGCGAACTCCAGCAAGCTCAAACTCAACTCGTGCAGGCAGAAAAAATGTCTAGTCTCGGTCAGATGGTAGCAGGAATTGCCCACGAAATCAATAACCCGGTCACATTTATTTTCGGCAATCTTACCTACACAGAAGAGTACACCACAAACCTAATGAAACTGCTGCAAATGTATCGAGATGAATACCCGGAACCTTCTCCAGCTCTTCAGGAAGAAATAGAGGTGTTAGAGTTAGATTTCTTGCTAGATGACTTGCCGAAAATGTTGTCTTCTATGCAGGTGGGAGCAACTCGCATCCGCGATATCGTGAGGAGTTTGCGGAATTTCTCTCGCCTCGATGAATCAGACATGAAAAAGGTTAACATTCACGAAGGCCTCGACAGCACATTGATGATTTTAGAACACCGTCTGAAACTTCAGCCCGTTAGCGTAGCGGGTACGGAGTACGATCGCCCAGCAATTCAAATCATTAAAGAATACGGACAATTGCCACTGGTGGAGTGCTACGCCGGACTGTTGAATCAGGTGTTTATGAATATTATCGCTAACGCTATTGACGTTTTACAAGAACCGCTGGAAAATCCGGGAATTATCCGCATTAGTACAGAGGTAGAAGGTAGCCTCGCTGTGATTAGAATTGCTGATAACGGTGCAGGTATCACAGATCAAGTCAAGCAGCGAATATTTGACCCCTTCTATACTACAAAACCGATCGGTTCAGGAACAGGGATGGGTTTAGCGATTTCCCATTCAATTATTGTCGAAAAACATAAAGGTGAAATTAAGTGTTTCTCGGTAGTGGGGAAAGGCACTGAATTTATAATCGAGATTCCGATTAAAAGCACAGAAAATTAAATTGTTTTTCGGCAAAAATACTAAGGTGCATCAGTTGAAAAAACCAGATTTTTTTGTACTGACCTCAAGACTGAGGCACCCGACAGACTACCAACAGAAAAAAGTTATTTGACCAGAAATTGGTCTGGTGCGTATTGCCCACCCTCCAACTAAAATTGATATGATACTAAAAATCTAAAATCTAAAATCTAAAATCTAAAATGGCATTACCTCCCGGCAGTTTCGGTTTACCCCTAATTGGCGATACCCTCAACTTTTTGCAAGATTCCCAATTTGCCAAAAAACGCCACCAGCAGTACGGGCCGATTTTCAAAACCAGCATTTTCGGACAGCCTACCGTGTTTGTGTGTGGCCAAGAGGCTAATTTGTTTGTTTTAAGCAATGAAAACCAATATTTTGTTGTGACTTGGCCTCCCAGTACGAAAGCGCTTTTAGGGCCGCTTTCCTTGGCGTTGCAAACTGGTGTTAACCACCAAAATCGCCGCAAGTTGCTGTACCAAGCATTTGGGCCGCGAGCTTTAGCCGGCTACATCGGCGCGATGGAAGATATCACTCAGCGCTATTTGGAAAAATGGGCAAAAATGGAAACGCTGACTTGGTATCCCGAACTGAGAAATTATACTTTTGATGTTGCGGGTAAGTTGTTAGTAGGGATTGATAATGGTTCGGAAACGGCGCTAGGACATTATTTTGAAACTTGGTGCAATGGTTTATTTTCGATTCCTTTAGATGTGCCTTGGAGTCAGTTTGGCAAGGCGAAAAAGTGCCGAAAGCTGCTGTTGGGCGAACTTGAAAAGATTATTCGCGATCGCCAGCAAGGAACCCCTAGCGGCAATGATGCTTTGAGTTTGCTGATTTCGGCCCGCGATGAAGAGGGAAATAGTTTGAGTTTGGAGGAGTTAAAAGATCAAGTGCTGTTGCTGCTGTTTGCGGGACACGAAACTTTAACTTCGGCGATCGCCTCTTTTTGCCTTCTCCTGGCTCAAAATCCCGATGTGATGGCAAAAGTACGGGCCGAACAGCAGCAGTTCCCCGCAACTGAACCGCTAACCTTGGAAGAACTCAAACAAATGACTTATTTAGAGCAGGTTATGCGAGAAGTGCTGCGGTTGGTTCCGCCAGTGGGAGGCGGTTTTCGGCAGGTAATTAATGATTGCGAGTTCGGCGGCTACGAAATTCCCAAGGGTTGGATGGTACTTTATCAAATCAATCAGACGCATCAGGATACCGCAGTTTATCCCGAGCCCGATCGCTTCGATCCCGATCGATTTAACTCCGAGCGATCGGCAAAACCGTTCAGTTACGTGCCATTTGGTGGCGGTTTGCGAGAATGTTTGGGCAAAGAATTTGCCAGGTTAGAAATGAAGTTGTTTGCGGCAAAGATTGTTCGGGAGTTTGAATGGGAGCTTTTACCGGATCAAGATTTGAATTTAATCCGAGTACCGACTCCCCATCCCCGCGATGGTTTGCGAGTAAAATTTCGGCGAAACTATTCTTAAGAACAGGCTTTCCGGCCTGTTCCACAAGAGATGAATTTTATTGGGGAGAGTAGGGGTTGGGCTTCTAGCCCGCCCTGAAAGCCTGATTGATAATAGTGCAAGATCTCAGCTTCAATCAACATCCAATTGCATCGACCCCAAATACTTAGTTAAATAAGGAGAAAAAACCTCATAAATCAGAGTCAATGGCTTCCCGTGATGCCAAAACAAATAGTGCCGCCCCCAAAAAGGCCCCGACTCTTCAAACGCTGATTCCAAAGCAGCCGAATTACCGCAATAAATGCCCTGCACATCGCGATACAATTCTGTCCGCAGTCTCGCTAAACTAGCCCAAATTGGCAAAGATTTATTTTGTAAATATTCGTCTACGTGGCTCGCTTCCCACCAAGAAGTCGCATAGGCTAAACGCTGTCCAGAAGCAGTTCGCAGCCACACTTGGCGGCGCAGCCGCGGCCCCGGAACTGCGACAATTTGCTGGGGCGCGCCGTCTGCGTCTTCACCAACTAAAGACATATCGATCACATCTACTTCTGTGGGTTCCCCTGTCAGCAGTTGCAGGTGACGGGTGGGGGAACCGTCGCCCAGGAGCAGTATTTGCCACGCCGGTGCGAGCTTGGTGTGGGGTAAACCCTTCTGTACTGCGTCTTCTGCTCCTTGCCACAGGGGGTTGAGAGCGTGCCAGGTGCGGCTGTTTTTGGGTGTGAATGTTGCAGTCAAGGGTCTTTACAAAACTTAATTTTTTGCTTATTATAACGTTTCTTCAATCTAAAATCAAAAATCGATCGACCCATGACGATCGCCCATAGGATGACCGGTTAAATAGTTATAATACTTCTGTTCGGGATTTTTATTCTTCCTTCTTCCTTCCTTCTTCCTTCCTTCTTCCTTCTTCCTTCTTCCTTCCTTCTTCCTTCTTCCTTCTTCCTTCTTCCTTCTTCCTTCTTCCTTCTTCCTTCCACTATATGTTAAGAATAACCGAAATAAAACTCCCCCTCGATCATCCTCAAGATGCGATCGCCGATGCCCTTCTCAAAAAGCTGCAAATTCCCCCCGAAGAATTGCTCGGCTATTCCATCTTCAAGCGGAGCTACGATGCTCGTAAAAAAGCAGAAATCCTCCTTGTCTATATTGTGGATGTAGAGACGACACAGGAAAAGCAACTTCTCCAACGCTTCAAAAAAGATCCTCATGTGATGGTGACACCAGACACGAGTTATCGCTATGTAGCGCAAGCCCCCAGCAATTTGACGATTCGCCCCATTGTGATTGGTACAGGGCCTTGCGGTATGTTTGCAGGTCTGATGCTGGCACAAATGGGGTTTCGTCCCATCCTTTTAGAACGCGGAAAAGCTGTGCGCGATCGCACGGTTGATACCTTTGGATTTTGGAAGAAGAAAGCAGAATTCAACCCAGAATCTAACGCTCAGTTTGGCGAAGGTGGTGCGGGTACTTTTTCCGATGGCAAACTCTACAGCCAAGTTAAAGATCCTCAGCATTATGGGCGCAAGGTGCTGACGGAACTTGTGAATGCGGGAGCTTCACCGGAAATTTTATATATTAATAAACCGCATATTGGCACGTTCAAACTGGTGGGAATTGTCCAAAGTATTCGCGCCCAAATAGAATCATTAGGCGGAGAAATTCGGTTTCAAACTCGTGTAGAAGATATCCACATCGAAAATGGAAAAGTGCAGGGACTTACCCTGGCTAGTGGAGAATATATTGCTAGTAATTATATAGTTCTGGCGGTGGGACACAGCGCCCGCGATACTTTTGAAATGTTGTTTTCGCGCGGAGTTTACATCGAGGCTAAACCTTTTTCTATTGGTTTTCGGGTGGAACATCCCCAAACTATTATCGATCGCTGTCGTTTTGGCGATCGGGCGGGCCATAAGCTTTTGGGGGCCGCCGATTACAAACTGGTTCACCATTGCCAAAACGGCCGTTCTGTATATAGTTTCTGTATGTGTCCCGGTGGTTTGGTAGTGGCGGCTGCGTCAGAACCGGGGCGACTTGTCACTAATGGGATGAGTCAATATTCTCGCAATGAACGCAATGCTAACAGCGGGATTGTGGTGGGTATCACGCCGGAGGATTATCCCGGTCATCCCTTAGCAGGAATTGAGTTTCAACGTCGCCTAGAAGAACGGGCATTTGAGTTAGGTGGTGGCACTTACAACGCCCCTGGGCAGCTTGTGGGGGATTTTTTGGCAAATCGCCCTTCCACGGCGCTAGGCGCTGTGCAGCCGTCTTATACGCCGGGAGTTGTGATGACTGATTTGAGCGAAAGTTTGCCAGATTATGCGATCGCAGCTATCCGCGAAGCACTTCCGGCTTTTGACAAACAGATTAAAGGATTTGCGATGGATGATGCGGTTTTGACTGGTGTGGAAACGCGCACTTCTTCACCAATTCGGATTAAACGCAAGGAAGATTATCAAAGTTTGAATACAGAAGGTCTTTATCCTGCTGGGGAAGGTGCAGGATATGCGGGTGGTATTCTGTCGGCGGGGATTGATGGGATTAAGGTGGCGGAGGCGGTTGCTTTGAGTATTTTGCAATCTTCAAACCACAAAGTTTGAGGCTGGATCAACCAACTGCAAATTCGGTGTATTGTCGGACATGAGGTGCATGATAGGCTAGCACAATTTCCTGGGTTGGCACACCTCGGGCTACTAACTGATCGGCGATCGCTTCTTCAGTCCCGTCATGCTGCACCCAAATTTTCCCATCTTTAATATCTACATGAATCACGCAGCCATAAATCCGAGTGCTACCGTTTTTCCAACCCACATTTACAAGTTGATAGCGATCGCTTACCTGATCGAAAATCGTCTCGCTGGAAACTGGATCGCTAGGCGATCGTCGCTGGGCTCGCTCAGTTAGCAACTCCTGAATATATTGACGATACAAACTTACTTTATCCATTGAGAAATCTCCTCTTTTTCGGTATCGTAAACTAAAAGCGGAATTTGATTGCGTTCAATCACCCTTTGAATAAATGAGTATTTGAAAAATCTTTTGTAAATATCTAATGGAATTGCCAAGTAAAGAGTTCTATCGGGATCGTCATCTTCTAATGCAATCCGATAGTTAATAAATTGTCCCACTGCGGTATGAAATTCTGAAATCGTCGAGGGTGCCAAAAACGTTTTGATTTCAACCGCAATTTTTTCATTATCCTTTGTCGCTGCTAATAACTGTTCTGCACCCAGATCGATATAAAAATCAACAAATCCCAGATCGATATGATAAGGATCATGAGTAATTGTCCAATCCTGATTTTGGAGGGCAGTCTTGACGAGTTCATGAAACTTATCTTTAGCTGGCATATTTAAACGATGGCTAAGCCCGATCGAATTTCCGTATCGGTATACTCCGGCGTCCAGCCTTCTTGGGTAGTAAAATAGCGCACCGCTTTAATTTTCCGGGCTGCTGTCAAATAAAACCAGTGTTCTGTATTCGCCGGCACGTTGATAAATTCTTCCGGCTGCACTGTGAGTTCGACTTGGCTGCCGTCGGGCCGCACGAAGCCGAAAATGCCCTCGCCTGCTACGATATAGCGGACTTCATCATCGGCGTGGATGTGGCACTTGTTGAATTTGGACAGCATGGTGTCGATGTTGGGAATGTCTGGGTGCAGTACGATTAAGTCGCGCGATTGATAGCCTGCCGTTTCCTTGAGTTGTTGAAAGTAGCCGTCGAGGGCTTGCAGCACTTGCTCTTTTTGATTGTCGTCTAGAGCATCTTTAGCTAACAAATTTTGAATTTCAGCGCTGTCACCCACGGGCCAGCGGTTGAGTTGAATGTTTAAGGAAGCGAGTTCTCGGGTAATGTCGCTTTGTTGAGTGTAGGTTGTACCGTTTTCGAGTCGCAGGATAGCCATTTTTGCACGTTCCAATTTTTGGGTGAGGCGATACACAGGCACTGTGAAAGATGTTTGTCGATCGCGCCTGTACCAGAACCACAATTTTAACGCTAATTTGAACAAGCTTTTCGGCCTGTTCCACAACAGTTGAATATTTGTCGCGATAATATTATAAGTCAGGCGCCAGCTAGCACCAGCAGCGATGGCATTACTGATATCTTAAATGTAACTTTTGCAACAACTATGCCTACTTATACTGGAATTTCTAGCGAAGCATTTCAGCATCCCCTCGATCGCCAAGCCGAGGCAGCATTGCGGAGCGTACCTGGATTTGACTTAATTGCCAGCAAATTTGTAGAATTTGTCTACGAACGACCGCAATTCGTTTACTTAATGGGAAATAGCATTCAAGTCGGGCCGCGCCAGTATGCCAGCATTTATCACATATTTCGGGAGTGTGTGCAGGATTTAGATGTTTTTCCAGAACCGGGTTTGTTTGTTTCTCAAAATCCCGCCGTTAACAGCTACGCCCTAGGAAAAAACCAGCCTTATATAGTGTTAAATACGGGTCTTTTAGACTTATTGGACGAGGCAGAAATCAAGGCAGTGCTAGCTCACGAGTTGGGACACATAAAATGCGGTCATCCAATTTTAAATCAAATGGCGATGTGGGCGATGAGCGTCGCATCGACCATTGGCGAGATGACTTTCGGGCTGGGAAATATGGTCGGAAGCGGTTTAATTTACGCTTTTTATGAGTGGCGGCGCAAGGCGGAATTATCCGCAGACCGGGCGGCTTTGTTGGTAACGGATGACTTGAACAGTGTGATGAAGACGATGATGAAACTTGCGGGAGTTAGCAGTAAATATGCTGACCAATGCAGTTTGCAAGAATTTATCCGCCAGTCTGACAACTATCAAGAGCTCGATCGCGACAATCTCAACCAAGTGTATAAATTTTTACTGTACAACGGCGGTCAAGGCGTGATGCTGAGTCACCCTTTCCCGGTGGAACGCCTGCGGTATTTGCGAGATTGGGCCGCTTCGGAGGAATACCGCCAAATCAAGCTGGGAAACTACAAGCGGGCTGTAGCTGAGGGTGCGGTTGATGTGAAATCCCAAGCGCCTAACAGTGAGACGGAGGCTTTGCGCCGTCAGATTGAAGAGTTGCAGCGGGAGATCGATCGGCAAAAATCAAAGCGAAACTAAGTTTCCTCGTCCCCAGGCAGAGCCTGGGGATGCAGATCCAGAGGCTCTGCCTCTTCCAAAGCGAGGATTAGCGAGGCAGAGCCTCTGGATCTCGGTTCCCAGGCACAGCCTAGGAACCAGCTAAAACCAGCTAAATGTTTTGTTGAAGATTTACCGGATTTGAGGGAGGGAGAAACGTAAAAGGAAGGTAAACCAGTGAGAGACTTACTCGCAACTGGCCTCCAATCTAAAAACTGTCCCCTCCTTTCGGAAATCTGTTTCTGAGGAGGTGTAGTTTAAATCAAGAGAAGCTTATAAATCAACGGGGCTAAAAAAAATGATTATTGATAACGCAATGAATACTAAGAAGTCAACTTCTAATTTTTTCGGCAATGTGGGAAAAGTCGCGATCGCCCTGACTCTTCTGGCCGCCGGCATGGCATTTACAAATCCTGGGAGAGCTCAATACCTAACTTATGCTTCCGGCGTACTCCAAACCGAGTTGGAAAGCACTGTGTGCAAAGATTCTCGCGTGCCGAAAGCTTTGGGCGGCATTACAGATACTTTGATCGGCAGTTGCAAGAATTTGCTGACTTCGCAGCGGGGCACGATCGAAAGCTTGCTCGACAATACAACGCAGCGTCAAAATTTAGGTGTTGTCAGCATTTACACAACTGAATTAGGTAAAAAAAGCTATCAAACGGTTGGAGCTTTTGGTAATTTTGTGACGCTGCCTCCTAGTTCTGAAAATGCTCAAAACTAGAGTAAAATTAAGTTCAATAGTAGAAACCGGGTTTTGTAGAAAGCCCGGTTTTTGCTTAGGTAATTCTCTCTGAGTAAATTTCAATAAATTCGGATACAGGCAGCACATATTTTTAATCAAGCCCGCTATTAAAGGCAAAATATTAAGTTTTATTAAAGAAGAAAAGTTATTGTCCCACTTAATATTAACATGAGCCGTATAAAGTTTTAGGTTTAACAAATAAGCAGATGGCAATGCAATTAAGTAAGGGTGAGAGATTTAATATCTCTAAAGAAGCGCCCGGTATAAAAAAAATGGCGATCGCCCTCGGTTGGCAGGTGACAGAGGCAGGGCAAAGCTACGAGATTGATGTCTCTGCGTTTATGTTAGGTGCTGACGGCAAAATACCTAACGATAAATATTTGATCTTTTACAATAATTTGCAATCCTTTGACAATTCGGTACTGCAAGTGATTCGGGATAAAAACAACCGAAATCAAGAGAATAAAACTATTTACGGCGTTATCTTAGAAAGAGTTAATCCTGAGATTGAGGAAATAACTTTTGTTGTGACTATTCACGAAGCAGATAAAATTAATGCAAATTTTAGCAATATCAAAAATGCTTTTATCAAAATTATCAATTTGGATACAGGAAGCGAACTTGTTCGGTATGAATTAAAAGAGAATTTTTCGCGAGAGACTGCTGTAGAATTTGGTCGTTTGTATAGAAAGAATGGAGAGTGGAGGTTTCAGGCGGTAGGAGCAGGATATCAGGCAGGATTGCAGAGTTTTGTTGATAAGTATTGCAGCTAAAACAGTAATAATATTGCTCCAATTACTAACGAGTTGGCAGCGGCAACAGCCGATGATTTGCAGTTGCCGGCTGGGGAGTTGGAGGTGGAGTCAGAACCGGCAGCGGAAAAGTCTCGTCTGGAGCTTTTGGTAAATTTATTACCTTGTTACCTAGTTCTGAAAATGCTCCAAACTAATGTCAAATTAAGTTCAATTGTAGAAACCGCTTGGAGCAGAAAGCCCGGTTTTTACTTAGGTAATTCTCTCTAAGTAAATCTCAATAAATTCAGATACAGGCAGCAGATATTTTTAATCACGCCCGCGATTAGAAAAACTCTGTTAAATTTCATTAATTAAAGAACTTATTGTGCCACTTAACATTAAGATTAGGAGTATAAAATTTTAGGTTTAACAAATAAGCAGATGGCAATGCAATTAAGTAAGGGTGAGAGATTTAATATCTCTAAAGAAGCGCCCGGTATAAAAAAAATGGCGATCGCCCTCGGTTGGCAGGTGACAGAGGCAGGACAAAGCTACGAGATTGATGTCTCTGCCTTTATGCTAGGTGCTGACGGCAAACTACCTAACGATAAATATTTTATTTTTTACAATAATCTGCAATCCTTTGACAGTTCGGTACTGCAATCGATTCCTGAGAAAAACAACAGAGGTCAAGAGAATAAGAGTATTTACGGCGTTATTTTAGAGAAAATCAATCCTGAAATTGAGGAAATAACTTTTGCCGTCACTATTCACGAAGCAGATAAAATCAAGGCAAATTTTAGCAATATCAAAAATGCTTTTATCAAAATTACTAATTTGGATACGGGAAGCGAACTGGTTCGCTATGAATTAAAAGAGAATTTTTCCCGAGAGACTGGTGTAGAATTTGGTCGTTTGTATAGAAAGAATGGAGAGTGGAGATTTCAGGCAGTAGGAGAAGGATATCAAGCAGGATTGCAGAGTTTGGTTGACAAGTATTACAGCGGAAATAGCAATAATATTTCTCCAATTACTCACGAGTTGGCAGCGGGAACAGCAGCAGATGATTTGCAGTTGCCTGCTTGGGATTTGGAGGTGGATTCAGAACCGGAAGCGGAACAGTCTCGTCAGACTCCAAGGGTACAGCCATCACGAATTAACAATCAAGTTAATAACTCGCGAAGCCGCAAAATACCCGCAGCTTTATTAGCAGGTTTAGGGGTTTTGGTGTTGGGGACAGGTGTAGGGACGATCGCCTTTATGCGATCGGGAAATGAAACGCTGAAGCAAGCGAAAATACTGGCAGTTGAAACGCAGAATGCAGGGAAAGCCACCGATGTAAATCTGCTCAGAAGTTTGGATAAACGACTTAAAGAAACGATCGCCAATTTAGAGAAAATTCCTAACTTCCCCGGCTTTGGGTATCAGCAAGCTAGAGCAGATTTAGTTAAGCTGCGCCCGAGTTTGGTTCCTGTACAGCAAAACTTACAGGCGGCAGAAAGTCTAGCAACGGCTCAAAAATTGGCGATGGAAGCTGCTGTGGTTGTGCAAAAGCCGCCTCATCCTATAGAAGTTTGGCAGCAGTCGCAAAGTAAATGGCAAGAGGCGATCGCACTTTTAGAAGCGATCGATTCACGTACTCCTGTTTATAATCTAGCTCAAAATAAGTTATCTAATTACCGAGCCAATCGCGCTGTGATCGGTCAAAGAGTTGCGATCGCTCAAAAAGCTGCAAATTTCAGCAACCAAGGTTCTTTGAAAGTTCAAAAGGGAGATGTTCCGGGGGCGATCGCCAATTTTACTCAGGCTTTAGCGCTGAATCCCAACATACCTCAAGCTTACCTCGGATTGGGAATTGCTACTGCCAAACAGGGAAACAAGCAGCAGGCAATTTACAATTACGATCGAGCGCTGCAATTTAATCCTAACTTGGCAGAAGCTTATTTCGGTCGCGGTCAAGCATACTATGAATTGGGAAACAAGCAAAAGGCGATCGGGGATTATGAACAAGCTATCCGCGTTAATCCTAATTATGGTTTGGCTTATTTGGAACGAGGTGCTATTCGCTGTATGTTGGGAACAAAATCGCAAGCAGTAGCAGACTTTGAACAAGCTGGAGAACTTTTCTCAAAGCAGGGAGACGGAAATAATTACAAATTAGCACAAAGCTTTATTAATGATTGTCAAGAACCGATTGCAGAGGCTGCAATCTGCGATTATCGCAGGAACATAGACTCCTTCGGCAGACCCTGCGGTCGATCTCTTAATGTTCCGATTATAATTAGAAGAAAATCCGCGACTGCTACCTCAAACTCTGACTCTACTAATATTAAAAGCAATAGCAGCGTTGAAAAAATCTCGCCTGAAAATTCAGATAGCAGCAGCACAAGAACTCGCAGCAGGAGAAGAAGTAAAAGGTAAACCTCAGTCGCATTACTTAATATAGCAACCGCCAAGACGGTTAGGACGTTGTTAATGGCTGAAACGATAGATTTTATTGCTTCTTCCTTCTTCCTTCTTCCTTCTTCCTTCTTCCTTCTGCTATAGATGACAAAATCTGCTGGTAAGCATCGATGGTTTGCTGGGCGATCGCCTCCCAGTTATAATGCTTTCTTGCATACTCTTGGCCGTTCAATCCCCGGCGTTGACGTTCCTGTGGATTCAGAAGTGCTGATTTGATTGAATGGGCGATCGCCCCTACTTCTAAAGGCCCCACCCAACCGGCTTCTGCTTGCTGTATGTCTTCCGCAATATGTATGCGATCGGAAATGGCGACAGGTACACCAGCGGCCATTGCTTCTGCTACAGCAATGCCAAAGTTTTCGTAATAAGAAGGCAATACAAATAAGTCGGCTTTTCTCAATAGTGCAACTTTTGAATCACCACTCATAAAGCCAGTGATTGTTGTAGATTGTCCTAAATTGGAATTTTGGATTTTTTCTTTAATTTTTGTTTCATAACCTGCATCTTGCGGATTAGAACCTGCTAAAATAAAGTGAAAATTTATGCCTTCTGCCAAAAGACTTTCCAGTGCAGGAATTAGCAAATCTAACCCTTTTTTCGGTTCAATCCGCGACATAAATAATATTATTGGTATTTCAGAATCCGGCAATATATCAGAATAAAAATCTGCCCTCACCCCCAATGGAATCACCAAATCCTGTGGCACAGGCATCTTGCCTGTGCTACCCAAACCAAATCTTTCTGAGATTTTAGCTTCTTCTTTACTTGTGAAATGAATTGCAGCAGCACCTGCTAAATTAGGGCGTTCTAAAAGCGTGGCATAAATCTGTTTCAAGCGCTTTTTTTTCTGCAAATCAGCGGGGTCAAGCATACCGCATGGACGCATAATATATGGCAAGTTATGATATCTAGCAATTGTGGCGGCAAAGGTAGTTACCGGTGAGAAAAGAGCGTGAATGTGGGCGAGGTCAAATTGTTGTGCATTTGCATTCAACCACTGCAATAACGAGAGAGAAAACTTATATCTACGAAACGGAGAACAGCGGAAATAAATAATCTGATAGCCGTTTTGTTGTATTGATTTATTCAGAGGAACATCTAAGGGAATTTGACCGATATCTCCGTTAGAATCTGTGGTGATAATCGTCACATCAATGTTTTTGGCCGCGAGTGCCGCAGAAAGTCCGAGTACCATTTGACTCGGCCCGCCGTAGACGAGGGAAATTGAGGGGATAATTTGGAGAATTCGCATGGTTAGCACTTGGTGTTAGCTGAGGTAGCTGGTTGTGTTATCATAGAACGAATTGCAAAATTTGCACGTTATACTAATTTAGGCGATCGGAGGCAAGTTATGCTGATTGGATTCAGTGTGGGCAACTACAAATCTTTTAAATAAACTGTCACCCTCAGCATGGTAGCTTCGTCAATTACGGAGGAAGACCAAGAGCGGGACGAAAATAATGTATTCCCAATTAATGATAAGTTAAGCTTACTCAAAAGTGCTGCTATTTATGGAGCTAATGCACGCGGCAAAAGCAATCTTATCGCTGCTATTAACTTTATGAAATGGTTTGTCCTCAACTCATCCAAAGAAACACAAGTTTCAGAGGCGATCGATATTGAAGCATTCCGGCTAAGTACGGAGACAGAAAAAGAGCCGTCTTTCTTTGAAATCGTTTTTCTACTAGAAGATAAAACTTTTAGGTACGGTTTTGAGGTGAATGCGCGGGAAGTTGTTTGTGAGTGGCTATTTCAAGCTGATGACAGTGAAGAAAAAATGCTTTTTGAACGGGATTTTAATAATTATATATTAGAAGATTTCCCAGAGGGACAAGGCAGGGTAAGCGCACCTCAGAAAGTAGCTTAAGATACAGATTATTAGAATAATTTGTGCAAAACAAGATCTGAGTATATTTGGGTGTTCGCTTATGTCCACAGATATTGCTTCTCCTAAGCCCACTATTGATTCCTCAGATTCAGATGTTACCAGTCTGGCTCAAAGCCTTCATGATTGTTTTTCGTTAATTCAAGATCATCGTTCTACCAGAACTCTGTTACATCAACTTTCTGATATCCTCACAATCGCAGTTTTAGCAGTTATTGCTGGCGGTAAGGGCTGGGAGGATATGGCACTCTATGGCTTGAGTAAATACGATTGGTTGTCAACATTTCTGCCTCTACCTAATGGTATTCCTAGCCCTGATACTTTTCGTCGTGTTTTTGAGAAAATTCGTCCCGACGAATTCGAGCAATTTTGGAACTATGCGTGCAATTCATATTGGATGATTTGGTTCCTCAATTTATTGCTATTGATGGTAAAGAAACCCGGGGTTCCTATGACCGTGAAGCTGGTACTAAATCACTACATTTGAGGCTGGACGGCCTGTTCCACAAAGAGTGAATTTTCTTGTGGAACAGGCCGTCCAGCCTGTGCCTAAACAAGTAATTGAGAATGGTGCAACATCTCAGTAATATCAAGTACCGTAGCATCGGAATTATACCCTGCCACCGAGCATTATCCTTGCTCCGGGTCACTCGATCGCATCCCGCTGGCAGTGCAATCAGAAAATTATTATTCTGATGCAAAGGTCAACAATATTAGTTATGAATTGTGAGTTGCGAGTTAAAAATCAAACACGATCTTACAAATTACCAATTACCTTCAAATTTTACATAAAAATCGGGGAAGATTCCGAGTTACTGCTGGCGTGACAAATGCGATTTTTGCCTTCGGTTTTGGCTTGATAAAGGGCGCTGTCAGCGCTGCGAATTAGGGTGTTGGGAGATTCCTGGGCAGAAGGAATCGCTGTCGCAATGCCGCAACTGAGGGTAACGTAGGGACCGATCGACGATCGCGCGTGGGGCAGTTTCAAGCTGGCGATGCCGTCGCAAATTTTCCGGGCGACAGCGTTTGCCCCTTCGGCGCTAGTGTTGGGCAGCACTAGGGCAAATTCCTCGCCACCGTAGCGGGCAGTCAAATCCCCAGCCCGGTTGGTGGATCTGGCGATCGCCCCCGCAACTTGGCGCAAACAATCGTCCCCGCCCAGGTGCCCATAAAAGTCGTTGTAAAGTTTAAAAAAGTCGATGTCAAACATAATTAAAGACAGCGGCAGTTCCTCTCTTGCCAATCTGCGCCACTCTAAGCTCAAAACGCGATCGAACTGGCGGCGATTGGCAATGCCAGTCAGTCCGTCAGTAGTGGCCAGTTGCTGCAATTTTTCATTGGCTATTGCTAGCTTGCGATAAAGTTGAGATTGTTCGATCGCGATTGCCACTTGATTTGCCAAGTGCTGTAAAAAATCTATTTCCCACTGCTGCCATTCCCTAACACCGCTGCAATTGTATGCTGTCAGCATTCCCCACAAATTATTGCCATTTTCTGCGATCGAATTCTGCCAACTTTTCCCATGCCCATGCGGTTTGCAACTCGCCTGCTGCCACATATAATTTTCGGCTGCATCTTGATTTTTTTCGGCTTCCCAACCAATGGCTTCTTGTGTTTCTTTTGCCGTTTCCCAGTCGCCCGATTGCCAAATTGGCACGCTAATAACTGCTGCAATTTCACAATCTGCCAGCAATTCTTTGCAACTGCCAGCCAAGGGGGCAGTGCTGACATCTGCTATTGCTTGTACCGACTGGGATTCGACTAAAACAAAGCATGACACCGCTAAAGCAGCACTAATATTTTGGTTTTCAATATAACCTTCTGGCAAACCGTCACCGGCGACGATCGCACCTTTTTGCTCTTCCCCGTCCAATTGAGACACCCAATCCTGACACCGATAAATTAAAACGCGGTCTGTTTGGAGAAATTGGCGCACTTCTGCAACCGTACTTTGGAGAATGCTTGCTGGATCTATTGACGATCGAATATGTTCGATCATTTTGCCCAACAGCCGCTGTCGAAGAGCCTGCTGCCGCAATTGTTCTTCGATTTGCTGGCGTTCGATCGCGTAATGGATTGCCCGCACCAGCAGAGTTCTGTGAAATCTTCCCTTTACCAAACAATCTTGAGCGCCCCAGCGCAATACCGACCGGGCCATATTTTCATCATTGATATCTGTCAGCACCACAATTGGCAATGTGGGCCATCGCCCTTTCAAAACTGCGATCGCCTCGCTTCCCATCAAGCTGTCTGACACTGACAAATCTAATAGTACGGCGTCAAACTTGTCTACTTCCAGACGCCCAACTCCTACCTCCAGAGACTTAACAGTTTGGAGAATAAATAGAGACTCGCTGAATGACCCTAGAAGGTCTTCGATCATTGTCGGATCTCCGAGGTCATCCTCAACCAACAAAATTTTCAGACATTGGTTACGTGTTAACACAACTATAGCGTTCGGAGCGCGTCGAAGGCAACTTTTTTGTTTTGAGAGCGATACTTGCGATCGGCAAATATTTCGGCTTATCAAATTCACTATACACTCAAACTAGGCATTTAGCGCTCCATTAATGCTTACATATCCGGCGGGAGTGAAACGATTTCAAACCAATACTCACATAAAGTCTTCATTACTTCAAGCAAGCCTTCAAAAGTGACTGGTTTGGATATGAAAGAATTGGCTCCCAAGCGGTAGCAAAGCAAGATATCTCCTCGGCGGTGCGAAGTTGTGAGCATTACAACCGGAATTTGTTGCAAATGGGGGTCAGATCTGATCGAAGTTAGTGTTTCGCGCCCGTCCAGCCTCGGCATATTCAGATCCAAAAGTATCAAGTCTGGCTGATGCCAATTGCTGCTAGCAAAATATTGACCACGACGGTACAAGTAGTCTAGCACTTGTTCTCCATTTTCCACAAATTCGCTCGTAATTGCTAATCGGACTTCTCGCAGTGCTTCCTCCATCAAAAAGCGCGTATCCTCGTCATCGTTTGCTATTAAAAGAGTAAATTTTTTCTTTTTATAATTCACCGCTTTGCCTCACTACGAACTTCTTTTGTGAGGTTGCGGGACTTTGAGCCGTGTCTGAGTAGCTGCAAAGCATCTCTTGCCATCATCCGGTAAATCTGGCTGAGAACACTGAAAATGTGTTGCAGCAATTTACAGTTTTTCTTGATTTGCAAAGGTTTGCGAATTATGCTTGTTTCACTTTGCAGTCTGTCCGAGAACCTACAAACTGCAAACACATCACAAATCTTGATCCGGGAACTACTAGGGAAACTACTGCATCCCAAAGCAAGATGCTCTGGATACAGTTGAAAAAAACTAACAAGTCTTGCGCGCACCGCTGATTTATAAGTTGTATAAGGATCGAGCTAATAGATTTATATTGATAGATTTTTAGCTCTATGTCATCAGTGAATATGCTACACTTAATCAGCCCATTTGTAAAGAAAATATAAAGCTCTTTAAAACTTAACTAAAGGACGCGTGACTGCTTCAGGTGGACTGCTGACTTTACTTTGGTATAGGAATAGAAAAATAAAAAGTGGAGCCTCGATTGGGTTCTGATTCTACCCAAAGGCTGCCGCCATGCCGCTCGACAATTCTTTGACAAATCGCTAAACCGATACCAGTTCCCGAATACTGTTTTTGAGTGTGCAAGCGCTGAAAAATCTGAAAAATTCGCGGATGGTATTGTGAGGCAATGCCAATACCATTATCCTGCACTGAAAACACCCAGCTATCCCCCTGACGCGAAGCGTCCACCTGCACCACCGGCGCTTCACTGCTGCGGTACTTAATGGCGTTACCAATTAAATTTTGAAACAGTTGCAGCAGTTGAAAACAGTCACCTTTTACCCGTGGCAAATCCCCCCTAGTAACTGAAGCTTGATTCTCGCGGATTGCCAACTGCAAATTAGCACAAGCATCCTCAAAAACCCGATTGCAATCTATCATCTCAAAAGGTTTCTGACTGCGACCTACCCGCGAATACTCCAGCAAGTCATCAATCAGCGCCTGCATCCGCTCGCAAGAATTAACAATATTGCGGATAAATTTATTTCCTTGGGCATCAAGTTGGTTGGAAGAGCGTTTTTCTAATAGTTGAGCGTAGCCTGCAATCGTGCTCAAAGGCGCTTGCAAATCGTGAGAAGCCACGTAAGCAAACTGTTCTAGTTCGGCATTAGAACGAGTTAATTCTTGAGCGTAGCGGGTTTGAGTGTCTAAACTCGCTTGCAGCAGTTCTTGTACCAACTTGCGTTCCGAAATATCTTCGATCGCACAAATCAAATACTGCAGCGTCCCCTTGACATCGCGCATTGCCGAAACAGTAACATTTGCCCAGCGCACAGCCTCATCTTTGCATAGCAAACGCTTTTCCACAGAAAAAGTTTGAATCTTCCCGGATAACAGTGAACGCAGGTATTCTCTGTCCACTTCTCTGTCATCTGGGTGAGTAATTGCTTCCCAATTTTGCTGTAACAATTCGGATTGTGCATAGCGGACAATTTGACAAAAGCCGGGATTTACCCGCATAAATTTACCGCAAAGCGCGGTTTTAGCTATGCCGACCGCAGCTTGCTCGAATATCGCGCGGAAGCGTTCTTCGCTGTCTCGTAGGGCAATTTCTGCTCGTTTGCGATCGGTAATGTTACGAAATGTTACTGCCAGACCATCGTTTAATTTGACCGCCACAATGTGCAGCCAAACAATTGTATCTCCCTCCTGTTCGTAATAAAATTCTTGGTCTACAGTTTCTCCTGTTTCTACTACAGAAACATACAAATCAAATAACCTTTTATTGCTAACTTGAGAAACTTTGGCTAACAAATTCTTGCCAACGATCTCATGTAATAGCAGACCATAAAATTTTTCAGCGGCCGGGTTGATCAACAGCCACTGGAAATCTACAATATTTCCCTCATTGTTGCGGACAGCAGAATAAGCCACCACACAGTCTAAGGAACTATTTAATATGCTAGCAAGCAGCGACTGTGACTGTTGCAGTTGATAATTTTGTTCTTTTAATTGCTGTTGCAGTTTTTGCAAGCGGACTTGCTTGTCGATGCGCGCTAAAACTTCTTCTACTTGAAATGGTTTAGTAATATAGTCGGCGCCTCCTACTCTAAAAGCTTGTAATTTATCGTTCATTTCATCTAATACACTTAAAAATATCACGGGAATTTGTTCGGTTTCTGGTGTCGCTTTCAGTCTCCGACAAACTTCATAACCGTTCATTTCCGGCATTCTAATGTCGAGCAAAATTAAATCTGGGCAATGGGCGATCGCAACATTCAACGCCAGTTGACCGCAAATAGCTCGGTAAACTTGATACCCCTGGGATGTTAGCAGTTTGGATAAGAACCGCAGATTGCTTGGTTGGTCATCAACCACCAATACTTTAATTTCGCTATTATCCATTTATTTTAAACTCGATTGAGTTAAATCCATTATCTTGTCGAGTCGGTAATCGGCAAGCAAATCTTTTAAAGCCTCAGCTAAAGTTGGATGACTTTCCCCGATGCGATCGACAATTTGAATCGCCAGCTCTTCATTAACATCATTAGCTGCATCGTAGAGTTCCTGCACCCAACTTTGAGGCATCTGAGCCAGCAGACCTCGGAAAAATGAATCGGGTTTTTCGCTCACACAATAACGCCGTAAAGCCCCGACAGGAAGCCGGGGCAACTCTTGATAAAGATAGCGCACTCCCAAGTAGCAAGCCATCTTATCAAAGAGGATTTGTTCTTGAAAAGGTTTTCGCACAAAATCGTCGCAACCTGCGGCGATAATTTCGCCTTTTTTTTCCTCAAAAGTGCTAGCAGTCAGAGCAATAATTACAGTTCGTCGCTGAGTTTGTTTCTCTTTAGCTCTAATTTGTCTGACAGTTTCAAAACCGTCCATTACTGGCATTCGCGTATCCAGCCAAATTAAATGAGGCTGCCAACTTTCCCAAAGTTCAACACCTTGGTGGCCATTTTCCGCTTCTCGGACTTCAAAACCAATTGGTTGCAACATTTTAACCAGCAGCAGCCGATTTTCTTGATTGTCGTCAACTGCTAAAATCCGATAAACTGGTTGGTTTGCTTCTAGTCCGATCGCCCGCTGCAATGTCGCCACTGTTATTTCAGACGAAATACCGGCAAATACTCGGATATTAAATTTAAAACTGGTTCCCTCACCTAAAACACTTTTTACCCAAATATCCCCGCCCATTATCTGCACGTATTTTTTAGTAATCGTCAAACCCAACCCCGTACCCTCAGCCGCTTTTCTCCCCGCTTGTGTTTGCACGAAAGCATCAAATAAAGTCTCAATTTCTGCTTGTGCTATGCCAATTCCCGTGTCTTCAACTTCAAACAAAATTAACAATGATTCTACCGACGTAGAGTTAGGATAAATTTCCGATTCTGCCGGCGGCGGCTGGTTGCTTTCCACGCTAACGCGCAGCCAAATATGCCCACCGTCTAGAGTAAACTTCATGGCATTTCCCAGAAGGTTAATTAAGCAGACGCGCAGCTTTTTTTCATCAGTTTTTATATATTGGGGAACATTTGCCTGGACGGAAAATCTCAGTTGCATTTTTTTTGTTTCAGCTTTGATTTGAAACATTTCTTCGAGAGTGTCGAGGAGTTGATAGAGGTCAAAGCTGCGTTGATCTAAGCCAATTATCCCTGCTTCTATTTTCGACAAGTCTAAAACATCGTTAATTAGTTCCAGCAAATGTTGACCACTGCGGTTAATAATTCGGAGATTTTCGAGATTTTCGTGGCTGAGCAAAGAGTCGCGGCTCATGACTTGGGTAAAACCCAGGATGGCGTTTAGGGGAGTCCGCAATTCGTGGCTCATGTTGGCAACGAATTGACTTTTTGCGAGCGAGGCAGCGGCCGCTGCTTCTTCGGCTTTTTTGCGTTCTATTATTTCTTCTTGCAGTTCTTTATTGCGATCGAGCAATTGTTTTTTCAGTCTCTGGATAGTCAGTTGGTGTTCGATTCGCGCTAAAACTTCTGCTACATGAAACGGTTTTGTGACATAATCTACCCCTCCCACTTGAAAGGCTGTTACTTTGTCCAATACTTCATCTAAAGCGCTGATAAAAATAACGGGAATTTCGGATGTCTTCGGATCTTCCTTAAGCTGTGTGCAGACTTCGTAGCCGTCCATTTCCGGCATTTTGATGTCGAGCAAAATCAAATCAGGAGAACCAGAACGCGCTGCTCTGATTGCCATTTTTCCGTTAATTACGCCGCGGACTTTGTAGCCCCGATCGGACAGCGTTGCTGATAAAACTTGCAAATTTTCTGGAGTATCGTCAACAATTAATATGTTGCCTTTATTTTCTTCTATTTCATTGTTGGTCATCGTTTATAGCTATTTTTGTTAATTTAATAATTGTTGAAATTATGAAAACAGTTTAAATACTCATTATAGCACTCCCTCCTCAATTAACTCCTTTTATCTTTACAGAACTTATCCTAGTTGAGATTTGAGATTAAAGAATTGGGAATAACTGATGATTACCAGGGTGTGGAGCTTGGCTACAAGTAAATTACCCGATCGCCTGCGGGCGAGTTTACAAATAGGCGATCGACCTACATCATCCATAATCCTGAACCTGCCCCTATCCCTTCTTCTTTCATCCTTCAACAATTTCTAAACTCCTCAATCAAATCGATAATCCGATCGCATCGGAAGTTATTCGCCAAATCGGCGAGCGCGCGGCGGAAATTAGCATTAATAGGAGGAATCGACAACAACAGCCGAAAAATCTCCTCGTTATCAACCGCATCCGCCGCCGAATACAATTCATCAATCCATTCAGCAGGCATAACTTCCAAAAATGAAGTATTGAGCGTAAAAGCCAAATCAGCCGTTTCAGTTGTCGTGGAAACCTCGGCAGACAGCGCAGCATCAGAACTTAGCGAAGCTTCTCGATCATAAACATAGCGGACTCCCAGATACTTAGCCATCTTTTCTAGAATCACTTGCTCCCGAAAAGGCTTCGCTACAAAATCATCGCAACCAGCAGACAAAATCAGCGATCGCTCCTCATCAAAAGCACTTGCAGTCAGAGCAATAATCACCGTTGCTTGACCTTTCAAATGCGCTTTAATCTGTTTAGTAGCTTCATAACCGTCCATCACCGGCATCCGCATATCCATCCAAATCAAATGAGGTTCCCAACTCGACCACATTTCCACAGCTTGAACGCCATTTTCAGCGTCCTGCACCGCAAAGCCAAGGGATGTCAGCATTCTGACCAACAGCAAGCGGCTTTCCAGGCGATCGTCAACAGCTAAAATCCGGTATTCTGGCTGTCCGGGTTCCAGGCCCACCACTCGGCGAGCTGTTTGAGCCACCTGAATTTCCACTGCATTAGGGAGCGAAACTTTAACATCAAATCTAAAAATGCTGCCGCGACCGAGGGTACTTGTTACCGTCATCTTCCCTCCCATTAACTGAACGAACTGCTTGCTGATTGGCAAGCCCAAACCGGTTCCTTCTTGAGCTTTTTTTCCGCTTTCTGTTTGCGCGAAAGGTGTAAACAAATTGTCCATTTCTTCCGCAGAAATTCCTGAACCAGTGTCTTCCACTTCAAATAGCAAACAGCAATTCTTACTTGGCGAAATTTCTGGGTAATTTTTATTTTTTAGTCGCTCATGTTTGAGTCTCAAATTAACACCACCTTCCGCAGTAAACTTAATAGCATTTCCGAGGATATTTATCAATATTTGTCGCAACTTACTTTCGTCAGCTTCTATATATTGAGGTAGATCAGGTGGGCAATCAAAAATTAACTGCAACCCTTTTTTTTCGGCTGGCAGCTTCAGCATATTTTCAGTATTTTTTAGCAGTTTATGCAAGTCGAAAGTACTGTTATTAAGTGTCACCAGCCCGACTTCAATTTTTGACATTTGCAGAATATTGTTGATCAAAACGAGCAAATGTTCCCCGCTCTGGCTAATAATTCCTAAGTATTGCTGTTGGTCGGCACCGAGGTCTGGGTCGCGGGCCAGCAGTTGGCTGAAACCGAGAATTGCGTTGAGGGGAGTTCGCAATTCGTGGCTCATATTCGAGAGGAATTCGCTTTTCGCCCTGTTGGCTCTGTCGGCTTCTTCTTTGGCTTTTTTTAGGGCTATTTCTGCTTGTTTGCGCTCGGTAATATCGCTAGCAGTGCCTGTTGTGCCAATAATGTTTCCTTCAGCGTCCAAACGCGCGATCGCCTTCGTATTTACATCAATCTTGCTGCCGTCTTTTCCTAATACTATATTTTCGTACTGAAACACAGTTTTTCCCGTCAGCAAGCGCCGCTGAAGTTCCCATTTCCAGTCTATTTCTCCTGGGGCTAAGAAATCGCTAAAAGAACAGCCAAGCATTTCTTCAGGCTCGTAACCGTAGATTTGTTTAACTGCTTGGTTCACAAAAGTAAGGTGTCCTTGATCATCGCAAGACCAGATAATATCTTGGGAAGTTTCAACTAAATGACGGTATTTTTCTTCGCTCTCAGCTAGGGCTATTTCTGCCCGCTTGCGGGGGGTAATGTCCATCAAAGTTGTGAATAGTTTTGTCACTTTACCTTGTTGATTGACAACTGCTTCTCCTCTGGCTTCGATGTAGCGGATGAAGCCGCCTTCACTTGTTTGTGACCGGCAATTATCCGCACCAATTGTCGGTTCCAGCCGCAGGATTCGATATTCCAAACTGTAGGATTGCCCGCTATCAATAGCAGCGTCGATCGTTGTTTGCCACTTTTGTCGATCGTCGGGATGCACGTATTGCGAAAACTCAGTCAGTGTTGGCGCAGGCTGGGTTGGATCGAGCCCAAAAATCCGAGATAATTCTTCCGACCAAGTAGTTGTGTTGGCAGATAAATCGCATTCCCAATTACCGACACGGGCGATTCTTTGCGCTGCTGCTAAAGAAGCCGCTACAGCTCGGAGTTTTTCTTCGGCTAATTTGCGATCGCTAATATCTTGAATCACAGAAATCACGCAGGTTTCGCCATGAATGTCAATGATTTCTGCTGACAGCAGCCCGGTTCTGAGTTCCCCTCTTTTAGTGCGAAAATCAAATTCGTAGTTGAGAATAATTTGTTTTTCATCTAACATTTTAAACAACTCGGCGCGGGCTTGTATATTTTCCCAAATATTCAAATCAAGCGCCGTGCGATCGAGGATTTCTGCGGCAGAATAACCGATTGTCTGGCAAAAAGCCTCATTAATTTCTAAATAACGACCGTCATTAAATCTGGTAATAGTAATCGGGTTGGGAGAAGAACGAAAAGCTTTAGCAAACTTTTCCTCAGACAAGCGCAGTTGTGCAGTCCGCTCCTCGACTAAAGTTTCCAATTCTTGATTTAGCTTTTGGAGTTGAGCATTTTGTTCCGCTAATTGCTTCTCCCTAAAATAGCTGTTAATCGCTTCTTTTACCGTCAACTTCAAATCTTCTGACTGCCAAGGTTTCGATATGTATCGGTACAATTTAGCATATTTAATAGTATTCGCCACTGCTTCTAGGTCTGCTTGCCCTGTCAGCATGATTTTGATAGTTTTTGGCGAAATTCTGTGAATCTGCTTCAGCAATTCATCCCCTTTGATATTCGGCATCAGATAGTCGGAAATCACTGCTACGATTTCGCAGCCCTCTGCCAGTAATTCCTCGATCAACTCTAAAGCATCTTCGCCACCTTCAGCGGTTTCTAATAAGTGTTCTTCCCCCAGGGTTTTTTTTAACTCAATTTTCAAACTTTCAAGAATTATCGGTTCATCATCCACGCAAATAATCACAGGTTTATTGTTCATATTTTTCTCAAACCAGATTTTATAGTTTCTACTAATTCTTTGCGATCCCACGGCTTGTACAAACAACGGTGCAAGTTTGCTTGCTCTTTCACCCGTGCTATTGCTACTTCGTCGGCTTGCCCGGTCAGCATGACTTTCACAATATTAGGATATTTTTGGTGAACCATAATCAAAAAATCATCTCCTTTAATACCTGGCATTAACCAGTCAGATACTATGACCAAAATATCACTTTCATCTTCTTTTTGAATTTCCTCCATAATTTCCAGAGCTTCATCTGCATTTTCTGCTACTTCATAGAGGTAAGCATCCCCAAATTCTTTTTTAAGTTGAATTTTTAAACTACTTAAGACCACAACTTCATCATCAACGCACAAAATTACTGGTTTAGGCATAAAACTTTACTTCTATTAAATTTAAAAACTTGGTCTTTCCCCTCTTTTTTTAATTGCTCTCAAGGAATTTCGATGGGCAATGATATAGTAAATTTTGTTTGACCAGGCACGCTTTCTACTTGCAGTTCACCTTGGTGTTTTTCTAGAATTTTTTGAACTATATCTAATCCCAAACCGCTGCCTTCCCCGGGAGGTTTAGTTGTGAAAAACGGCTCAAAAATTCTCGGCATAATCTCTGGAGGAATGCCGGGACCACTGTCGGTAATACTGACTGATATTGCGTTCGGTTGGTGTTTGACATCAATTTTTAACACTCCTTTGTTGCCCATCGCTTGTAAAGCATTGTGAACCAAATTTGTCCAAACTTGATTGAGTTCATCAGGATAGCATAGCACAGAGGGCAAATTAGTACCATAGTTTCTGACCACTTCCACACCGTGTTTGATTTGGTAGTGGTAAAGCGTTAAAACAGTATCGATACCGTCGGTAATATTAGCGATTACTTTGGAACCCGACTGGTCGTAACGAGAGTAGCTTTTCAAAGCAAAAACTATTTTGGCCGCCCTATCTGTGGCAGTAGCAATAGTTTTAGTGCTTTTTTGTACCGTAGCAAAATGGTAGGCTATTTGTACAATGTTTCGACTTTGGGTGTCTTTTAATAAAGGTAAAAAAGGTTGTACATTATTGCCGATTCCGATATCTAATAAGGTACAGGCAAGACTGTCGGCGTCGTCAATATTTTCTGATTCTAATTGCCCCTGCAAAAGTTTTTTCAACTGTCGTTTTTCTTTACTAGATAATGTGTCTGTTTCTTGGCTGGAATTGTCCAGCAAAGCAAAGAAATCCTGTCGCTGTTCCGGGGATAGCTGTTGAAAAAATATCGGCAACTGCTGCAATTGTTCGGTCCAGAAGTCGGCTATGTTCTGCACAGAAGAGCGAATTGCCCCTAAAGGAGAATTGATTTCATGAGCAACTCCGGCAATTAACTGTCCGAGGGCTGCCATTTTTTCTGATTGAATGAGTTCTTTTTGAGTCCGCTTCAGTTCTTCTAAGGTATGAGATAACTCTGCATTTTTTTGGCACAGCGCTGCCTCGGCTATTTTGCGGGCGTTGATGTTGCGGGCAACCCAAATGACTGCATCTTGTGAGAACAGAGAAATGCAGGCGGAAAACCAAATTTCGCGGCCACCAACTGTTAAGCTGTAGTCAAAATTGATAGTTTGTTGTGTTTCTAACACTTGCTGGACTAAGACCCACCAATCATCCGGGTTATCGTCGTCAAAAAAATGTTCTATGGTTGAGCTGACTATATCGCAATCAGCCTCAGAAAGCGCTGCCACATTCGTTGGCAAAACTTCTATGTTCCGATGACTGTCTAGCACGAGAACGATGTCGGTCATCGCTTCAAAAACGGCGCGGACTTTCCTTTCAGAAAAGTGCAATTTTTCTTCGAGCAATTTTCTATCGCTAATTTGTTGCTGCAATTCTTCGTTACTGGCTGCTAGTTGAACTGTGCGGTCTAGAACCCGCTGTTCGAGTTCGGTGTTCAGGCGGCGAACTTCAGCTTCAGCGGTGGTGCGGTCTTGTATTTCCTTTTTTAACTGACTGTTGGCATTAATTAATTCTAAAGTTCGCTGTTTGATTTGTTCTTCCAAATTATCATTTAAAGTTCGCAATTTTTCTTCGACTTCTGTTCTCCGCAACGCTTCTTTTTGCAATTCTTCGTTCATTTTGTTCAACTCCTGAATTTTGTCGGCAACTGTTTCCTGCAAAAGCTCGACATTTGCGTGCATTTCTACCGGATCTAAAGCCTGCAGCAAGCTAATTTCAGTAACAATTCCGGCTAAATATCCTTCCTCGTCCACCACCACCAAGCGCCGGATGCCGTGCTGCTGCATTAACTGGTGAGCCTGCCACAAGGTGGCTGTTACCTGCAACGGTATCAGCGGAAAACTCATCGCGGCGGTGACGGGAGTACGTGCGAAATCTAGTCCAGAAGCTTGGAATTTAACAATGTCGCGTTCTGTAATTATGCCCACAGGTTTCTGATTTTTGTTGTCGCTGTCAGTGCAAATGACTATGCAGCTTTTCTGCTGGGTTCTCATCTGTTTTGCGACTTCTAAAACTGAGGCGCTGCTTGAGGTAACTATTACTTGTGTGGTCATAATTTCTTCGGCGCGCCACATTTTCAGCAAGTCGGCCGGTTTGAGGATTTGACGGATGCTTTCGCAGGTGATAGCGCCTAACAAGTTGCCACCGTCGTCTAGGAGGGGTAAATGACGGATTCTTTTCGATCGCAATAAGCTCAATACCTTGAAGATATTCCCGGCTTGATCGAGGGAAATGGCGATCGGGTTTTCAGTCATCACCTCAGAAATTGCCACCCCTGCTAGCGAAATACCGCTAGCAGTTATTTTCACAACATCGCATTCTGTAAAAATTCCGAGCAATTGCTGCTCAAACGCGATTAAAATACAACTGGCACTCGCCTGAGTCATGGCAGCAATTGCGACTTTCAAGGGTGTGTCTGGAGGTAGCACCTGTGGTTTGGGGTCTATCGCCTGTTCTAGCAAGCTTTGGGTATCAGAAACTGTTGTTGACATGGGCAAATCAAGGGGGATAGATGCAGGCGGAACCGGCACTTAATACCATTTTAGATTTCTGATTTTACAGTCGGGGTACGCTCACCGCAATCGAGAATTGACATCGGTCTAAAGTTGCATTTTAGTCGCGCATGGGTATGATTTTTAGTGCGATCGCGCTCAAGGGCGATCGGAATTAACACCATACACGTCCTTTGACCGATAACTGATGTTACTTCTATTTTACCCGAATGTTTTCCCCCACTTTTTTTAACAATCTCCCGTCCCCACCCGCTGCCTTCGTCGGCGGGTTTTGTGGTAAAGAACGGATCAAATATTCGTGGCAAAATTCCCGCGTAATTCCGTGGCCACTGACGAGCAGGCTCTGATTTTCTGCTCTCACCTCTACTTTTAAAACTCGGCAATTCTATATCGCTTGTAAACCATTGTGCATCATATTTATGGAAATTTGTTTGAGTTCGTCTGGATTACACAACAATTTAGGCAGTGGAGCTTGAGAATATTTGACAACTTATACTCTGTGTTTGAGTGATTTTAATCAAAATTTAATAGAGTTTTACTGCGGCCATCAATATTTGCACTTAATTCTTTTTTCTATAGTTATTACAATGTTGTTTAAAATTAAAAACTACTTTTGTTGCTCTCTCTAGAAAATCCTATTCTTGGTAAGCTGTGAATAAATGGCAGAGACTATTTTCATGATTGAGCAAGTTAAGCACCCTTTAATGAAATATTTGATTGCAGTGCAAGTTGATGGATTCCTTCAGTTGAGCAAACAGGTTGCTCGATTCAGTAATTTCGCGTTTTATTTCTGTAAGTTCTTGACCTACCAAATAAGAATATTGGGATTATTGAGACAATAACCGACAACTTCAAACTCAGCGTTTTTGAGAGTAATTTAATAGCTTCCTCGGAATATTAGCCGGGTTTCCCTGACATGAAACTTGCTGTGAGCGATACAAGCTGCTACTAAATATAATATCCTGCCTCATAGGCTGTTGGCATTGAACATCGATAACTGTAGCTATGTGTTGCAGTAACTAGCAGCCCAGAAAATCACGGTGCCCGCAATTGTAAATAATAACCCTGCCTTTGCGCGCAAGCATTCAAGGCAGGGTTATTATTGAGTATTCCGAATTCTCAAGGGTGAAGCGACGGCGCTGCTGCCGACTTCGGCTGCCCAGCAGTGCACTACTCGCCCAATCGAGTGATTTTAGCGCTGCGTTGGGCCAACATCAGCACTACATAAATAGTCATTACATAGCCGGCGGCCAGAATGGGAATAATTAGAGGAATATCGCGATAAATCATAATTAGAACCAAAAGTCAAGGACGAGGAGGAGGAGGACAAGTTCAAGACCTACTACATTAAGTCAGCACGCAAGACCATGCCTTGGTTCTGAAGGCTGTTTTTCCATATCAAGCCTGCGGGAACATTTAGGCGTTCCCGGTCATCAATAATGATTTACTGCTTTACAGATGCTTAAACAGCCTAAAACCATCCACTTTAGCTGCTTTGAGCTACCGTGCACATAAGATGCGCTACTCTTAACTTCTGAAAACTTTTAGCTGCGAGGAACTAAAAATCTGTCCCAGAAATTTTGGCTGCGATCGACTAACAAGGCTGGCTCTACGAAACTCTTACAGGCACCTACAAGCTACCTGCCAGTCTGGCTGTACTTAATGTATAGAATTGTTTAAATCCTTAATACCCATAATAACACAGGGTTTCTGGGATTTAGAGATTTTTTGGCAGTGTCCTTAACAATTCGATACAATAGGGGCAACCCCTCTGGCAGCCGGCTACTCGCCTCTGGCAGGCGGGTGACTCCCATCGGGCGGCAGATGACAAATAACTGCCGATCGCCTACATTTTTCTTTTCTATTGCAGAGAATTACCTTAAAATAAAGATATGATATGTAAAATTTTGTTACTTTACGGCTTGAGTCGGCGTATCCATGATCTCTAGCACTCTCCTATTTTCCTCGGTTGAAGAAGACCTGCGACTGTTGACAGAAAACTTAAAACAGTTAGTGGGTGCCCGTCATCCCATCTTGTACGCGGCTGCAGAATACTTATTCGGCACAAAGGGAAAACGAGTGAGACCCGCGATCGTTCTGTTGATGGCCAAGGCGACTATGCCCGATCGGGAAATCACAGAAAAACACCGCCGCCTCGCTGAAATCACGGAAATGATCCACACAGCTAGTCTCGTGCACGACGACGTGGTGGACGAGTCGGATCTGCGGCGGGGAGTGCCGACGGTTCACAGTCGGTTTAACAACCGAGTGGCAGTATTGGCAGGAGACTTTCTGTTTGCTCAATCTTCCTGGCATTTGGCAAATCTCGACAACCTGCCAGTAGTCAAACTGCTTTCAGAAGTGATTATGGATTTAGCTGAGGGGGAAATTCAACAGGGACTAAATGGATTTGACACCAGCTTGTCGATCGAAGCGTACCTCGAAAAAAGTTATTACAAAACAGCGTCTTTAATTGCCAACAGTTCCAAAGCAGCGGGCTGTTTGAGCGAGGTTTCAGCGGAAATAGCAGACGATTTGTACAACTACGGTCGGAACATTGGTTTGGCATTCCAAATAGTAGATGATATATTAGATTTCACCGCTTCAACGGAAACTTTGGGGAAACCTGCAGGCTCGGATCTCAGAAGCGGTAATCTGACAGCACCCGCACTATTCGCCCTAGAAGAAAAACCTTACTTGGAAGTTCTCATAGAACGCGAATTTGCCCAAGAAGGAGATCTAGAGCAGGCCCTGGCACTGGTAGAAGATTCGAGAGGCATAGAGCGATCGCGAGAACTAGCCACAAATCACGCACAGAAAGCCGTCGAATACTTAGCTGCGCTGCCTCATTCAGAGTCCCGTCAAGCTTTGATTGATTTGGCTGAATACGTTTTGAGTAGACTTTATTAGAGGTTAAAAAGTTACACTTTATTGGTAATGGGGAATGGGTAATGGGGAATTCCCAATGCCTAATGCCCTGTTACCAATTAATAATAGAAAATGGAGTTGTTTAGGCAATATCCGGCGGTGGAGCCGATCGATACTGTTGCAAGTAAACGTTAATTAAACTCTGTACTTGCTCGCGAGGGATTTCCGTCCCGACTTCCTGATTTCCGGGACTTTCAAAAAAAACAATGCTGTCAAGACCTTCCAGAGCTATCATCTGAAATAAAATGTGAGTGACAGGCAAAAGCACCGGTCTGAGACGATCGCCCCCAGCAGCCGCAGCCTGCGACGCATCTTTAAGACTGTTCCAAGCATAAATCACCCTCTTCTCCCGTCCCGGTTGCTTGAGATTGCTCAAAACCACGATCGCCCAACTTTGGTCTACCGCTTGCAGGATCGAGTATTCGAGGTGCTGTAGCTGTTGGGCAATTAACACCAGGGCCGGGGCGATCGCCTTTAAGATTTCTGGCGTCGAACCGTCGGGCGGAGCTTTTTCGATCAATGCTTGAATCTGTTGGTCTAAATCCATCAGTCAGTTCTTTGATATCTAAAATTAAAAATTTCAGGTGAGCAGGTCCGCATCCAAGTATATATTACCCAGCACTGCCCGATTAAAGATAAGCTGACACCCATCTAAATTTAAGATTTTGCAGCCTAGAGTCCTTGTAGCGAGCATTTGGGCCAAAAAATTAAGTGCCTAACAGCTTACACAATGTCATCCAAAAAGTCTAACCATAGGGTGCTGAGCGCTAGCGCTGTCAAGGTGTGTTAAATCTGAGTCCGATAAAAAGCCGAAAACGGCTATTTCACGTTCGGATTTTTCACACTTAAAGCCATAAAAACTGTTTGGGGGAGTTTGGTTTCAAAATCAAAACGCCCTAAGTTAGTAACTTCGTTGTGTACTGAGTCCACCGGTGCTTACCGCGCACTCATGAGCTGGCTGGGTGCTGATGGCGCATTTTACCCCAGATGGCGACTCAAAGAATTTGTTGGCCCCACTCCTATATATCTATTGTTCATATTTATAGTTGGTCGATCGTCCTTGACGCTACCCATACCTACCGCTGCACCTCGGCCTCATCAGCTACACCCCTAATTTTTTCGTTGTTAACAGCCCCAAAGTCACCTCAAATGTAACGAAATATTACAAGATGACGCTAAAGCAGCATAGAGGCTTGACAGCAAAGAATTAAGCGGCTAATCTGATATACATACCCGGGTAAGTCAATTCACTGTCATATGCAAGAAAAGCAAAAAGTTACATTGTATCTTCCACCAGAACTGCATCGCCAGCTCAAAATCCGAGCCGCAGTCGAAACTGAACCGATGTCATCAATTGCAGAAAGGGCAATTGTCTTCTACCTAGGAAATCCCGAACTGGTTGACGAAGTAGAAGCATCCTACGGACAAACCCATCGGGTATACAACTGTCCAGAATGCACGGGTTCAGTAGTAATGCGAGATGGAGAACTGGCATCCGTAACAAGTCAGCCGAGCGTATTGGCTGAACAGGATCTTCCAGTAAAGCAGGTGTCCGGCGTCAGTGCCAGCACGGCCAAACCGGGAGAGGAAGAATTGGTTCCCTGCTAAGAATGCCTTGCTTCCCCAAAAAGCTAAAACTGAAATTTTCAGTAAGAGGACGAAGGGCAGCATTGAGATTCAGCAAAGATAGCACCGTCTCTAGTGGGTCGAGGACTATGCAAGAAGAGATCAGTATTCTAATCCAAGCTCAATATCCTCTGATCTACCTCGTGACATCCGAGGAAGAGCGGTGTGAGCAAGCAATTTCGACAATAGCTCAAGCAAAACCACAGCGACGAGTATTTATCTGGACTGTAACTCACGGCATTGTGGAGTATGGTCAACCCCGCACCACCACCCAACACAACACCGTCTCGCCAGAGGCAGCAATTGAATGGGTGATCAGGCAGCGAGAACCCAACAGTAACGCTAGCATCTACATTTTCAAAGATTTGCATCCTTTTATAGATTCTCCTCCGGTAACGAGGTGGTTGCGCGATGCGATCGCCAACTTCAAAGGAACGCAAAAGACAATTATACTGATGTCTCCTTTGCAGCAAATTCCGATCGAGCTAGAAAAGGAAGTAGTGGTATTAGACTTCGCGTTGCCAGACATGAAGGAACTAAACCAAGTATTGTCTGGTCAGTTGGAGCAAACGAAATCGCGACGCATTACCACAGAAGCGCGAGAAAAACTTTTAAAAGCAGCCTTGGGATTGACCAAGGACGAAGCTGAAAAGGTTTATCGTAAAGCCCAAGTTTCGACTGGGCGCCTCACAGAAGAAGAAGTAGACATAGTTCTTTCGGAGAAAAAGCAATTAATTCGGCGCAACGGCATTCTAGAGTTCATTGAAGAAGACGAAACCCTGGATGCAGTCGGCGGTTTAGAAGAGCTGAAGCGGTGGCTGAGACAGCGTTCCAACGCCTTTACAGAAAGGGCGAGAGAATACGGCCTGCCCCAACCAAAAGGGATGTTAATTCTCGGCGTACCGGGATGCGGAAAATCGCTGATTGCTAAGACCACCTCCCGCCTCTGGGGACTGCCCCTGCTGAGGCTAGATATGGGTAGAGTCTACGACGGCTCGATGGTGGGTCGATCGGAAGCCAACCTCCGCAATGCCCTCAAAACCGCAGAATCCATCTCTCCAGCCCTCCTCTTCATCGACGAACTAGACAAAGCCTTTGCAGGAGGCACTGGTTCGGCCGACTCAGACGGAGGCACCTCCAGCCGGATTTTCGGTTCATTCCTCACTTGGATGCAAGAAAAGACTTCCCCAGTCTTCGTAATGGCAACAGCCAACCGAATCGAGCGGTTGCCGGGAGAATTCTTGAGGAAAGGCCGATTTGACGAACTCTTCTTTGTGGATCTGCCTACAAAAGAAGAACGCCAAGATATATTTAAGATTCACCTGTCAAAGCGCCGTCGGGAAATTACTCGCTTCGATTTAGAGCAACTTTCCAATGTTTCCGAGGGCTTTTCAGGTGCAGAGATTGAGCAAGCGCTAGTAGCCGCAATGTACGAAGCCTTCGCTCAAGATCGAGAGTTTACGCAGCTAGACATCATCGCGGCCATTAAATCTACAATGCCACTGTCTAAAACAATGACCGAACAGGTCACCGCCCTTCGAGATTGGGCTAGACAGCGTGCACGGCCCGCTGCGTCTTCCGTCGCTGAATACCAGCGAATGGAATTCTAAAAGCTTTCTCCTGGTCCAAACAGGAGCAAAGGCTAGCAACAGCTAGCAGTTCGATTCAAGAGCCGCCCAGCGGCACCGTTAAATCCAGACCGTTGTTGTTTCTCTCTCAGTTTTATTAGGAGGAAATCCAATGTCTCACTTTAGCACTCTGCGTACCAAAATCACCGATGCCGAAATCCTGAAAGCTTCACTGCGCGACTTGGGCATTTCAGTCAAGTCAGAAGCTGATGTTCGTGGCTATAACGGTCAGCGCGTTCGCTCCGACATCGTAGCGATTCTCGAAGGCGAATATGACCTAGGTTGGTCTCGCAATAGCGATGGTTCTTTTGACCTGATTGCCGACCTCTGGGGCGTCGCCAAAAAGCACAATCAAACTGAGTTAATCAACTCTATCAACCAGAAGTACGCAGTTAACAAGACCTTGGCCGCAGTCAAGCAGCGCGGTTTGCAAAATGCCAACGTTAAGCTGGTAGTGCAAAACTAATTGATCTGCAGGTTTCCAAGCTCGCGGGTTAACCAAACAAACGGGTTAACCCGTTTTTAGATGGCTAGGATGTAGAGGGGGGTCTTTGGGCCACCACATACTTTTTTAGCACCCCCAAGCAGCAGCTTTCAACCTGAAAGCTGCTGCTTTATGCTTTAATAGTCGGCTACCTAATGCTTCGGGCAATCGTCGATCGTTTGTTGATAAATTTCAAGTATTCGATCGACTTTGCGTTCCCAATCAAAATGCTGCCGGACTCGTTCCCGTCCCGCACAACCCATACTCTGTCGCAATTCTGGTGAATGAGCGAGCTTGAGC
The DNA here is from genome assembly GCF_036701635.1 of Microcoleus sp. N9_B4. Lineage (NCBI taxonomy): Bacteria > Bacillati > Cyanobacteriota > Cyanophyceae > Oscillatoriales > Microcoleaceae > Microcoleus > Microcoleus sp. N9_B4. The sequence goes on from NZ_JAUBRC010000013.1 coordinate 86,233, forward strand.
ATCGCATCTGTCAGTCCCTTGACAAATCCTTCTTTAGAAGTCGGTTCTACTAAAATACCGCAAGTGGAATCAATATAATCCGCTGGACCGCCCCAGTTCATTGCTATGACGGGCAGCCCCACGGCCATTGCTTCCAGCAGCACTGCCCCCCCAGGCTCCCGCAAACTCGGCAGCACCAGTGCATCAGCTTGTTGCAGTTTGATAGCGCACTCCTCCTGAGACAGCCAGCCACTGAATACAGCTCTGCCGCCGAGTCCCAAACGAGCTGTTTGAGCTTCTAGTTCGCCCCGCATCTCCCCATCGCCGATGATTTGCAAGACTGCACTGATTTGAGCTGCGACAACTACGAAGGCATCCAGCAGTATGTCTACACCCTTCCAGTCGGCCAGGCGCCCCAAGAACACAAAATGAACCTCTTGATTGGGTTGCTTTGATGCGGTAGAGTCCGATCGCCACACCGAGAAATCCACGCCGTTTTCCACAAGTTCAATAATTTTACCGCGCACCCCTGATGGAAGTGCCTGCTTCGTGCGCTCGTTTGCCACTAACAGTGTCTCGGCTTGGATTTTGCCCGGTAACAGGCAGTTGAAGACATCGACAAACTTGTGACCGAATGCTATTAAACTCTCGATTGCAATACTTTTGCGTGATCGTTGAAATGTCGCAGGATATTTAACAGCCGCATTGAGCGGCCCCATCGCTATGGGTGCTCCCAATCCGAACATTAGCGAAGGGAATTTTGGCGATACTGGTGTTGGCTCGTGTACAACATCAATCTGGTGTTCGCTCACCAGCCGCCGCACAATGCGCCGCTGCATCTGTTGGGTGTAGAGGTGGCTGAGCAAGCCTATAGTAGGTGCGCCTATGCTTGGAGGCAAAAATCCACTGATCTTGTTAAGCAGCCGGTGCAGCCAAGTGTCGGACACGAAGTGCATTCGATCGCGCTCTTCTGGAAGTAGCGCTGTGAGTTCTGCCTGGGTGCGCGCGTGCACCACTAACCATGTCTCTATTTGGCGCGATCGAAGTATCCTGAAGTAGTTCAGCGGGAGCAATGCTTCGCCGCCGAATTTTGTTGAGGCATTCTGAGCAACAATTAGAATTCGCATAACTTGTTTGGGACTCAACTGGATTTATGTAATCTGAGATTAAATTTGTTCTTTGGAATAACTAAGACGGGTTAGTTATTCCAAGTTTTTCCAAGCACTGAGTTAAAGTTTCTGCACAGCGGCCGTGGCTAAATTTGGCCATGATTTTTTCCGGGATTCCTGGCTGAGGCTCAAAGCAAGTTCGGGATTTTGCAGTATATTGGCAATCAGATCTGCCCTTTCTTCGGGTTTTTCTGATTGGACTAATACAGCACCCGCGCCGTCATCTACTAGCTCAGAAGTTCCGCCTACATTAGTAACAACCGACGGCAACTCCATCGCCATTGCTTCCATCACAGCAACCGGAACTCCTTCATTCAAACTCGCCAAAGCGAAAACGTGAGCTGCTTCTAGACCTTGACGAATTGACTGTTCCGAAACAGCCCCAAGTAGCTCCACGCATTCGGACATCGATTTAGATTCAATGATTTTTTCGAGTTCTTTGTGATATCCGCTGCCCCCTTGTTCATTTTCGCCTGCAATTTCCAACCGCACCTCAAATCCCCGATTTCGGAGCCATTCTACAGTCTTAATCAAGTATTGATGACCTTTCACCCGGTTGAGGCGGCCGCAAGCAAAAATCTTGCACGGACTTCCTTCTTGCCAAGGCGTGTAAGGGTGGCTGCGTTTAATTTCTGCAATATTAACTCCCATTGGAGCAACAGCTAATTGTTTGGGAATAAAATTCGCTAATTTATGTTTGACATCATTGAGAAGCAGTTGAAATATGACGATCGCAAAAGCAGCATTTTTCCACTTTTGTTTATGATTTGACCCGTACACTTCTAGAGTATGCCCGAGAAGAGTCATACTGTAAGTACAGCCTGTAAGAATTGAGTTAAATGACGCTATACTGGCGGCATTGGCACAGGACTGAACGTGGATGTGAGACCAACTTTTTGTTTTTGTTAACCTTGCTAGTTGGCCAGCCACAAAAATCCATGCTAAGAGTCGCACCTTTTCAGATAAGGATGTGTCACTCGCTTTGGCAATAACTGCGAGGCACTGCCACCATGCAGCGGGGCCAGCTTTGAGAACCTCTAGGAATGAGTTAATAAAATCTTTCTTCGCAGCAAAGGGAAATAGATAAACAGTATTTTTTTGAGCTTCTTCTGCCCATACGTGAGAAGAGAGCGCTCTGGGGGGCGGGTGAGTTGATACTAAATCTGTTTCTATTCCAACTTCTGCAAGAAATTGTCGCGGCCGCCACAAAAAGATGTGTTTTTTTCCGGGAAATTGTGGAATAAAGTATCCAGTTTTTGCCTTCATTTCTTACCTGCTTTCTCATTTTTAGCTCAACAAGATCGCTCTACTATCTCGATGCACTAACGCTTTTCTCACCGAGCATTTTTTCGTAAATCTCGACTATTTTTATGGCTTTGTTTTCCCACGCAAATTCTCTGGCTTTTTCGATCGCCTTAGCTGACATACTTTCCCGCAGACGATCATCTTCGACTAACAGCTTAATTTTACTTGTCAACTCCTGGGTGAGATACTCTCTAGAAATCGGCTCGATCTTAAAACCAGTTTCTTCATTCACGTATTCACCAATACCGCCGTTATTAGCCACTATGCAGGGGAGCCCGCAAGCCATAGCTTCCATTACCACTGCGCCGCCAAACTCACGGATCGAAGGGAAACAAAAAATATCTGCTTTTCTGTAATAATCCAGAGTTTCTTGTTGATTAACCCATCCAGCAAAGCTGACTATTTCGCCTAAATTAAGCTCCTTCACTCGGTTTTCCAAGTTGTTTCTTTCTGAGCCGTCTCCTACTATGCTTAAGCGGATTTTACTTTGAATCTCCGGGTCTAATTTGCCAATAGACTCAATGACAATATCGGCGCATTTGTAAGGAACTAACCGACCCACAAAAAGCAGATTGATCTTGCCAACATCTTTATTAAGGATATTTTTTTGATTTAAAAATTCCTCGGAAATCCCATTTTCGTAAAACAAATCAATTCTTTGGTCAGGGATTGCAAACAAATCTTTTAGCATATTTAAAGTATATTTTGAACCTGCTAAGATTTTGTCGGCTTTTTGGTAAGTTTCTACATAACCTGGAATTAATGCTCTACCAACTGCTCTCAAAAAGTTGAACTGAGCAAATTCTTGTCTTGCCGTTTTTTGAAAACCTGGGGGAAAGGGAATGCCTCCATTCACCGGCCCTAGAATAAAAGGAGTCTGCTGGCATACACTGACTACCTTAAACGGATAGCGCGGCATCATGGGGGTAATTGCATGAACTATGTCATAATCTCCGTTGAGGATTTTTCCTTTGAATTTGTGATATACTTGTTGATTGAATTGCTCATATAGTGGGTAGTTCAAGGCATGATAAATTGGCCAATTTACTCGCCCGGTTGCGGTAAGTTTTTCGACTATTTTATAATATTGCTTGGCTAACTTTCCTTCTTCAAGGTAGATGGTTTTTTCATATTCTGGGTGTTTTTCAAGGGCTGGTTTATTTCTAATATGCGTAACGAGTGTCGCATCAACTAAATTGTTTATTTTTTGAAAAAAATTGTATCCAACCAAAGGTACTGAGGCCCAGTCAGGATTGCACTGTTCTACAATTAGTAAAACTTTTAATTTTTTATTACTCATTTGTTTGCTACTCAGGGGTGGACTTTCTGGGACGTTAGCTGTCATTCTAGCTAGCTGAATTAATAGAGTTGGTTGTTTTGTATTCGATTAGCTTGCTCTGCTGCCCCAGCAATCGGCGCTGGTGAAACTGGATTTGACCTTGTAGCTGGGGAAATTTGGCTAATACGCAAGACAAAGCGTAGATGGCTGAGTCTTTAGTTGTGAGCTCCCGATGCTTTATATAATAGTTATAGGTGCGATAGGTTGCTAAAGGGTAGCCACTCAATAGTAACAAGCTCCAGCCTTTTGTCGGCCATGTCATTGCCAAGGCTAGGGCTGGCAAGACTAAGCCCCAAAACCAGGTGCTGCGGGTTTCTTTGACCCAATGGCGCTCTGGTTCGCTGCCGTGCATCCAGGAACCTTCGGCATAGGCATGACCTGCTCTTTGAGCCCGCTTCCACCACTGAGCGAAACTGGTCATTTGGGCGTCGTGCAGGGTCATTTCTGCGTCTAAGCGAAGGATTTTCCAACCTTTTTGGCGCAGCCGCAAGCACAGTTCGGGTTCTTCGCCGGCTATTAGTGCGGGATTGAAACCTTCGACTTGCTGAAATGCTGTGGCGCGCATCATGGAGTCGCCACCGCAGGCTTTGGTTTCGCCGATGGGGGTATCCCACTCGATGTCGCACAATTGGTTGTAGATGCTTGCTTCGGGGTATCGTTCGCGCCTCCGCCCGCATACTGCTGCTACGTCGGGTTTGGCTGCGAGTTCGTTGTAAGCTCGATCGATCCATCCATCAACTACTTCGCAATCACCGTCCACAAATTGGACAAATTCGATGTCTGGGGATAGTTCCAGCAAGCGGGCAAAGCCTTCGTTTCTGGCGCGTGCTGCGGTAAACGGTATAGATAAGTCTAGTTCTACTGTATCGGCTCCGATCGATCGGGCTAACTCTAGGCTGCTGTCTGTTGAGCCGGAATCGACGTAGACGACGCGGGTAACTTTGTCTGTGGCTGAGACTAGGCACTGGCGGAGGCGCTGTCCTTCATTTCGTCCGATCGCCACTAATCCAATTTGTTTCAAGGTTTACCTCTTGAATTCGACTACTGAGTAGTTCGTTTTATATTTTAATAAAAGTCCAGCTAATTTCATAATTTTTCTGCGACTTCTATAATTTTTATCAGACTTTCGGGGTCTTTTTTTCGATGATTTTTGCGGGAATTCCGACTGCGGTTGCACCTGGTGGCACGTCACAAATCACCACAGCATTAGCACCAATCAAAGCATGATCGCCGATCGTTACGGAGCGAATAATTTTTGCTCCTGCACCGATATCGACGTGACCGCCGATTTTGACATCAGCAACAATTGTCACCTGTTGAAGAATCAGACAGTTAGGGCCAATGGAAGCACTGGGATGAAGGACAATGCCATTAGGATGAGGCAGCAGCAGTCCTCCTTGTATTTGGCAGTTTAAGGGGATGTCTGTTGCAGTTACCACGCTCCAAAATCGATGCTGGATAACGTTCCAACGGCATAGAATATATCCTGCAATTCCACCCTGCTTCTGCCACTTTTGATAGTTGCGGATAGATTTGAGCAGTTGGCGACTGGGTTCCCACCACTTGCTAGATTTTTCGCGGCTCCAGTCTGCTTCTGTAGCAGAAATGATTGACTTAGTGATTGACTCAACCATTGTTTGTGCAGTGTTTTAATGATGTAGACAGTTGTGCCTATTTGTGTAATTTATCTTAAGAAGAATCTCTAACTTGACTAGGGAGATTGCTAGAATTGCGCTGCAGTTGGAGTGGATGTGTTGCCGTAGAAGTGCGACACTCGTAACTTTACGAGTTCGGGTTCAATTTCGGGGTCGAAGCTGCCCTCGCGGCTATTAATCAAATCTGCCCAGGGCAGGCTTTGAGTTTCGGCTTGCAATTTTTTCACTAGGTCTTCGACGCGGCCGATGGGTCTGGCGGGGACACCGGCAACTATATCGCCCTCGGCGACATCTTTGGTGACGACGGCACCGGCGGCGACGATCGCATTTGGGCCGATGGTGACGTTGCGAAGGACGATCGCATTGAAGCCGATAAATACGTTGTCGCGGATATCTATCTTGCCTACGGCATCTAGTTTAACGTTGTAAGCTCGGTCAAGCATGGCGATCGAGCCGTCGTGGCCCAGCAGGGTACAAGATGAGAAGTGAACATTGTTGCCGATGCGGATGTAGGCGGGATCTCCAAAGACGGTATTTGGCCAGATGCTGCAATTTTCGCCGATCGCGTACAAGTTGCCGTGGCGGCGGAGAAATTCTGTGTATTCTTTGGAACAGGGGTTACAGAATTGGACGTAAATACCAGGGAACTTGCCGTAACGCATGGCAAGATGGCGGATAATTTTTTGCAATGTTGATCTAAGCATTTTCCTGGTTTTTGGTAGATTGAAGAATCTTGGCAGGAATACCTACTGCTGTTTTGCCTGCGGGAATGTCTGATAAAACTACAGCATTGGCACCGATATTTACGTCGTCTCCCAAGTTTACTTTTCCGAGGATTTTTGCACCAGCGCCGACGTTAACCCGATCGCCCAATTGAGGGGATTCTAGCGGTTTGTCCAAATAGCGGTTTCCCAACGTTACACCTTGCCGGATAATGCAGTCGTCGCCGATTTTACAATATCCGTGAATAATAATAGCGTTTTGATGTTCAATCACCACGCGACGACCGAGCTTCACAGTGTAAGGCAAGTCTATCCCGTAACTATTGCGGACTTTTCGGTAGAGTGCTCGATAAATAATGCTCAAAGGAGCTCGCAGTAATTTCGGTTCTACCTGCATTCTCCAGACCCCAAAACGCTGCACTGCTACGGCGCGAAATCCCGGTTTTGTCCAATCTCGACCATGAGCAATCCAGTCTTCTTTAATTTGCTGCCACAGTCCCAGGCCGGGGTTTTCTACTTGATTTTCACTGGTGATTAAGTTTTGCTCAGTTACCATAAGCTTTAATTCACACTATTTCTTGTTTACTCTATTGCTAGATGCCGACGATATTAATGGGTCTATCAGGTTTTTGAGGAAGGAGCAATCCGGTTTTATCGATCGAGAATACTAATTGATCGGCTGCATCATAAAATATTTTGCTTGCCTAGGTTAACCTGGTTTAGTTGGCTTTGACCGATTTACCAACTCCCTTTAAAAGTTTTTGGATTTTTCAATCTTACCCCCCTTGAAAAATACACTATTTAATACAAAATCCCTCAGCAATTGTGGTGGATCGCCATCGGGTTTGCCTTGAAGTACGCGGCGCACCCTCCACGCAGCAAAACCCGAAGCCCAGGATACATCAGTTAATGCTGTGTAAACCAAGCCGTAGTTTTTGATAAAGTACCTACGCCGGGAATCAAACCAATAGGTAGGCAGCCGCTTGGCGGGCTTTTTGGTGTCAGTGACGCCTGAGCTTTGGCCAACTAAGTGGACAACGCGACTTTCGGGTACGTACCAGCAACTCCAGCCAGCTTTGTTCGCTTGCAGACAAAAGTCCATTTCTTCGCAGTACATGAAATAAGCTTCATCCATCAAGCCAATTTTTTCAAATACTTCGCGACGGACGATCATGCTGGCTCCAGCTACCCAATCAGTTTGACAGGTTTTTTGAGAAATGGGAGGCGCTGCGGCCCAGTTGGCTAATAACTTGGATATAAAGCCTGTCCGCCAACCAAAATCGAGTTCCGTCAAGAGGTTGTGAAACCGAAAAGCTGACTCCTGGGGCGTGCCGTCGGGGTCTTCCAAGCGGCTGCCGGCGATGCCGGCTTCGGGGTGGGAGTCCATGAAATCGACGAGGGCTTTTAAGGCGCCGGGGCGAACAATGGTGTCTGGGTTGAGCAGCAGGAAGTAAGGGGGGGGATTGGTGGATTGGAGGGCGGGACGGATCAGGGCGTTGTTGCCGAAGGCAAATCCGCCGTTGCGGTCTAGGGGAACGAAGGATGCCCATTCATTCCAGCCTTCTGAGGCGATCGCACTACTAATTTCTTCGACGGAGCGATCGCCTGAAGCATTGTCTGCCACTGCAACCCGCATACCGGGCAGCGATTGCACTTCGCTAACTAGAGAGCGCAAGCAGTCAATTGTCAAACTAGGGGTTCGGTAGTTAACAATGACAACCAGTAGTGGATACGGGTGATTGGGCTCGCTGGCATTGGACATAGGTGCGGTTGTTTGTTTAACAACTTTCTAGCTCAAGTTGTACCGATCTGGCAAGCAGGAGCGATCGCTAATAGTATTTTTATTTGTTTGGGTGAGGGAGACTGTTTTTTGTGCCATATTTCGGAAGTATCGCCGCTCTGGATCAAAGTCGATACTGCCTGTAGGCTTGACTGGCGGCTCGGTGCAGCAGCGAATGTCGGTAAACTAACCCCTTAGCGTCATCGGAATAGCCCCCGCCAATCACGCAGGCAACGGGATAGCCGCCCGCCAAACACGCCATCAAAACTTGCATTTCCCGGCGAAATAAGCCCGTATCAGTTAAAGCTAATTTTCCCAGTTTGTCACCGTGATGAGGGTCTACTCCAGCATCGTACAAAACTAAATCTGGCTTGACACTTGACAGCAAATCTGGTAAAAATTTATCCAATGTTTGTAAATATTCGTCGTCCTCCATACCCACAGGCAAAGGTACATCTAAATCGCCCTTTTGTTTAGTGCCGGGAAAATTGACTTCGCAGTGCATCGAGAAAGTAAAAACGCTGCTATCATCTTGGAATATTACGGCAGTTCCGTCTCCTTGGTGGACATCTAAATCGACAATTAAAACTTTGCGAACTAAACCATTTTTTTGCAAGACGCGAGAGGCGATCGCCAAATCATTAAAAATACAAAAACCCGACCCAAAAGCAGGGAATGCGTGATGAGTTCCGCCCGCGGTATTGCAAGCCAAACCGTAGTCTAAAGCGAGCTTGGCAGTTAGGACAGTTCCTGCAACCGCAGTGCAAGTGCGATTAGCAAGGGCCAGACTCCAAGGCAGACCAATTCGCCGAGTCGCTTTGTTATCGAGCGTCCCGTTGCAGTAAGCTTGCACGTAGCAGGGGTCGTGAACTAATTCAATCCATTCTTGAGGCAAAAGTTCGGGAGCATGAAATTGCGATTTATCTGCTACCCCGTCCGCGAGCAGCATCTGGTAAAGCATCCGAAACTTGGCCATCGGGAAGCGGTGATCCGGTGGCAGAGGTGCAACGTAATCTTCGTGGTAAATAATTGGTAAGTCCATTAAAATTATTGTATAACGAATGAATCTCCAATTGAACGCCTGCAATCTCAAATTTAAATTCGCTGGAGAACTTGTATATGCAACAACTAAAAACAGTCTGGCAGTCCGGCAGCACCGACCCCGAAAATGCTGACAATCTCGATAATATTAGTCAGTGGTGGGCAAACCTGAACGGCAAACAAATTAGCTGGGTACAGCGACTGATTCCGCAAATCGGCGGTCTGAGCGAAATTCACTGGCACCCCCAGCGTTTTGACGAAACATTTGTGATAGTCAATCCCGAAATTCGCGAGGAAACTCTCTATTGGTACATACCCGATTCTCCTGTCCAACGTAACAACACTGTTGACAAACTAGAACTTGACAACTTGCAACAGCAATTGTACATCTATCCTCAGTTGGAAGCGGAACTGGTAATTCGCGTAGGAATTCCCGAAGTTAAATATCAAACACTTGAATTAAACAATCCCGAAATCGCCTTGGGCGAAGATAATCTGCTGCTGCTGTGGGAATCTGACCAAGAACTAGAAATTAAAATTTACTTGAGCAATGAAAATATTGCTAAACTTAAGGAATTGCTGGCATAGAAAAGACCAAGACAATAGTTTATAGGGTAGGCTATGGGTGCGGGATGATCGATCTATACTCTTAAGCTGTTGCGGCCTTTAAATTGTATGTCAAAAAACAATCAAACAATGAGTTAGGTATCCCGCCCGCCTCGAATATGCAATTTAAATGCGCGATAGCTTAGTCACCTATAAATATCTTAAGAGTGATGGACAGGTGCGTCGAAACCGAAGTTTTTTACAGCCCTACTTCGTTGCAGCGACAATAGTAAAAAACCCGGTTGCTTCGCCTCGCGGTACGTCCAGGTGTGTATCTCTGCTAAAACCCTTTGAATGTGGTAGCAGAATGTCCACAAACTTGCGTTATCCTCCTGAGAGTTTTAATCCTAAAGTCCAGCAAAAAAACTGGCCTGGGCGCATCAACCGGCTGTTACGAAAATAATTGGTCGCAGCCCTTGAACAACGTTAAAAAATCCGATTGCTTTGGTCTGGAATACCTAAGTGATGATTGTTTTTCGACCGACTTAATTTGGACAGCAAATAAGGGGATTTGTTGGAACAATTAAATATAAGTGAAATACGGTTAATTTTAGTTGCTAACTTAAGACTAGCAACTAATAAGTTGAAAGTAGAGAAGGTGCGTTATTTAATGACCTAATATCTAAAATTACTCTTTTTGTTGCTGAGGTTGAAAAAAATTAATAAACAAGTATGGCCGGAAAAGAATCGCTAAACTTATTAAATAATCAATCTGCTAGCAGTAAAAAATTCACAGTGGTCATAAAAAATGATATTAGATAAAGAAAATATTCACATTTTAATTATTGACGATCAGCCCCAAAACCTGCGGTTTATATCAAACATCTTGACGAAAGAAGGGTATAAAGTTCAGCGGGCGATTTCGGGAGAAATGGTGGTCAATGCTAATTTTCCCTTTCTCCCAGACTTAATTTTGCTGGATATTGCCATGCCCAAAATGAACGGCTATGAAGTGTGTACTCGACTGAAAGATAACGAAAAAACTAGGGAAATTCCGGTTATTTTCTTGAGCGTTTTTAATGAAACTTTTCACAAGGTCAAAGCTTTTGAAGTAGGCGGTGTTGACTACATTACTAAGCCTTTTCAAGTGGAAGAATTTTTAGTCCGGATCGAAAGTCAATTGACTATACAACAGCTATCAAAACAATTAAAACAGCAGAATGCCCAACTGCAACAAGAGGTAGAATTTCGCAAGCTGACAGAACAATCGCTCCGGGAAAGCAAAGCACGGTTGCAGAAATTGGCGGTCAATATACCGGGAGTTCTTTATCAATTTATCAAGAAGCCCGATGGAAGTTTTAAATTTGAATATATTAGTTATGCTTGTAGGGATCTTTACGAAGTAGAGAGTGAGGAAATATTAAAAAATCCAGACTTGTGCTTCGATCAAAATCATCCTGATGACCAAGAATATCTGGTAAAACAAATTGCTACTAGCGCCCAAACTTTAGAACCTTTTGCCTTTGAATGGCGAATTGTTACACCGTCGGGTAAACTCAAATGGCTGCAATCTAATTCTCGGCCAGAAATGCGCTGTAATGGCGATATTGTTTGGTATGGCGTACTGTTTGATATCACCGATCGCAAGCACGCAGAAATAGAAATGGCGGGAGCTAAAGCTGCTTTAGAACGGCAAGTTCAGCGAGAATTGCTGATTGCAAAAATAACTAAAGAAATTCGCTCAAGCTTGCAGCCAGAACAAATATTTCAAATAGCTGCAACTCAAATCGGTCTGGCCTTCTGCGCCAATCGCTGTTTGATTCATACTTACGTTACTACTCCCCAAGTCGATATTCCTCTAGCGGCAGAGTATCTCGAACCGGAGTGCGAATCTATGCGGAACGTAGCTGTTCCAATTTGGGGCAATCCTCACGTCGTACAACTGATGATACAAGATATGGCGATCGCCTCCAACAATGTTTATTCAGACCCTCTGTTGCAAGCTGCTCAACCGATTTGCCAGAAGGTTGGGTTAAAATCGATGCTGGCAATTCGCACTTCTTACCAAGGCAGGGCAAACGGTGCTATCTGTTTGCACCAGTGCGATCGTTACCGGGAATGGACTTCCGAGGAAATCGACTTGTTAGAAGCTGTGGCGGCTCAAGTAGGGCTCGCTATCGCTCAAGCTAAACTGATCGAACGAGAAAAAAACCGAATTCAGCAGCTCGATCGGCAAAATAAAGTGCTGCAAGCAGAAATTCGCACCCGCGTCCGCGCCGAGCAAGCTCTGCAAGAATCGGAAACAGAATTGCGGGCGATTTTTGCCGCCATGACTGACACAGTTTTAGTGAGAAATGCAGAAGGGCGCTGCATCAAAATCGCCCCGACAGCATCAACAAATTTGGTGAAACCTCCAAGCGAAATGATTAACAAAACAGCCCACGAAGTCTTGCCGAAACCTATAGCAGATTTAGTATTAAATGCCATCCAACAAGCTATAAAAACGCAGCAAACTATCAATGTTGAATATAGCTTTCAAGTCGGAGAGCGCGACGTTTGCCTCGATGCTAAAGTTTCTCCGCTGACTCCAGATTCAGTGATTATCGTGGCGCGAGATATTAGCGTTCGCAAACAAACAGAATCCGCACTTAGAGAAAGTCAGCACTTCATTCAAGCGATCGCCGATTCCAATCCCAACCTGTTGTACGTTTACGATCTAATTGAACAGCGGAATGTCTACAGCAACCGACAAATTTCGACGATGCTCGGATACACAGCCCAAGAAATACAAGATATGGGTACAGCAATGATGCCAATTCTGCTGAACCCCGACGATTTGCCAAATTTTTTTGAAAGCGTACAAAAAGTTGATCGAGCCAAAGACGGTGATGTCATTGAATGTCAATACCGCATGAAACACAAAAACGGTGAATGGCGGTGGATGCACAGTTGGGATACAGTATTTCTCAGAACAAGCGATGGTAAACCCAAACAAATTCTCGGCACTGCTAATGACATCACAGACCGCAAATTAGCCGAAGAAAAACTGCTAGAGTCCCAACAAAGAATCTCATTTTTATTGCAGCAAACGCCGATCGCAGTTATCGAGTTAAACCTCAATTTTGAAATTATTACTTGGAATCCCGCAGCCGTTGCTATTTTTGGCTACAGTGAGCAAGAAGCGATTGGTCGAGTTGCCTCCGATTTGATCGTACCTGAAAGCTACCACCCGCAATTATCTGAGATTTTCAATCACGACTTGAATGCCAAATCCAGCGGCACTACCGAAAATCTGACTAAAGACGGCAGAATTATCATCTGCGAGTGGTACAATACTCAGCTAATTGACGATAACGGTACAGCAATCGGCATTGCTTTAATGGCTGTAGATATTACCGAACGCAAGCAAGCAGAAACCGAACTGCAAGAAAGTGCTTTACGACAAAGAGCGATCGCCCGCATCATTGAAAGAATGCGGCAGACTTTAGATATCCGAGAAATTTTTCACGCCACAACCCGAGAATTGCGCCAAACTATGAAGTGCGATCGAGTAGCTATTTACCGTTTCAATCCAGACTGGAGTGGCAAATTTGTAGCCGAATCCCTTGACCGCAAGTGGGTTTCTTTCATCCAAGTACAGGATACCGATTCTAACCTTACTGAAGGCGCTTTAGACAGCGAACTTTGCCTCGTCCAAAAATTAGATAGTGTCTCACCCGAAGTCCACGATACCTATTTGCAACAAACCAAAGGCGGAGCCTACAGCCGAGGTAAAACTTACCTTTGTGTCCCCGATATTTACAAGCAAGGTTTCGATAATTGTTACATCCAATTGCTAGAAAGATTTCAAGCTAAATCCTACATTATTGTACCAATTTTTTCCGGCAAAAAGCTCTGGGGATTACTAGCATCTTATCAAAATTCAGCTCCCCGCCAGTGGAGCGAAGCTGAAATCAACGTTGCAGTTGATGTAGGGACTCAGCTAGGAGTTGCATTACAGCAAGCGGAATTGCTCGCCCGCACTCAAAGGCAGTCAATGGAACTGATGAAATCCAAAGAAAATGCCGAAGTTGCCAACCGCGCCAAAAGCCAATTTCTCGCTTCCATGAGCCACGAACTCCGCACGCCTCTCAACGCCATTCTCGGTTTTTCTCAAGTCATGGCTCGCAACAGTTCTATCACGGAAGAACAAAAAGAATATATAGAAATTATTAACCGCAGCGGCGAACATTTGCTGGAACTCATCAATGATGTTTTGTCAATGTCTAAAATAGAAGCAGGTCAAATTAACATCAATCCCAGCCGCTTCAATCTCTATAATATTCTCAACAGTCTCAAAGAAATGCTGCAACTAAAAGCCAACTCAAAAGGTTTGCAACTAATCTTTGAAAAAGCCAACAATTTGCCGCAGTACATTCAAACAGACGAAGCTAAATTGCGGCAAGTTTTAATTAATCTGCTGGGCAATGCGATTAAATTTACTCAGCACGGAACCGTTACTTTGCGCGTCAGCAGCCAAGCTGAAAAAGACGCCACAGAAGAAAACAAATCCCAATTGTATTTTGAAGTTGCCGACACGGGTCCTGGCATTTCGCCCTCGGAATTTTCTACATTATTCAAGCCATTTTTACAAACTGAAACTGGTCGAAAATCCATGCAGGGAACTGGTCTGGGGTTGCCGATTAGCCAACAGTTTGTCCGAATTATGGGAGGTGATATTGCTGTTGAAAGTCAACTCGGTCAAGGCACAACTTTCAGCTTTAATATCTGGGTTAACTTAGTAACAGAAAGTGATGAACAAGAAAAATCACCGATTAAACAAGTTATTGGTTTAGAAGCCGAACAAGACACTTGTCGGATATTAATAGTTGAAGATGTAGCAGAAAATCGCCAACTGCTGCTTAAGCTGCTGGTACCCCTGGGATTTGAAGTCCGGGAAGCAACTAACGGTCAAGAAGCAATTGCTTTGCATTCAACTTGGAAGCCGCACTTGATATTAATGGATATGCTGATGCCCGTGATGGATGGGTATGAAGCGACAAGAGAGATTAAGAAAACTCTAGAAGGTAAAGAAACAATAATTATTGCGCTGACGGCTAGTGCTTTTGACGAGCAGCGGCAAATAATTTTGTCTGCTGGTTGTAACGATTTGATTTGTAAACCGTTTCGGGAAGAGGTACTCTTTGACAAGATAGCGCATCATCTCAACCTGCGTTATATTTATGAGAAAGAAAACTTATCTACTTCTTTTTCAGCACCCACGCTGCTTAAAAGTTTGACCACCGAGGATTTGAGTGTAATGCCCACAGACTGGGTGGTCGAGTTGCACCGAGCTGCACTTTGTGTTGACGACAACCGCATTCTCGAACTGCTCAAGGAAATTCCCGAAACTGAGGCAAATCTCGCTAACGCTTTAACAGATTTAGTCGATAATTTTCGGATAGATATCATTATCGATTTAACTCAATTATATTATGATGAACGACCATCCATTACCAGCGACTCCTAAAGACATTCTGATCGTTGACGATATGCCGGATAATTTGCGACTTTTATCCACTATGCTGACATCTTACGGGTATCACGTCAGGAAGGCTATTAACGGACACTTGGCTTTGCAAGGGGCACAAATATCTCCTCCAGATCTAATTTTACTAGATATTAATATGCCGCAAATGAACGGGTATGAAGTTTGTGAGCAGTTAAAGTTAAGCGAAAAAACTAAAGATATTCCGGTAATTTTTATTAGTGCGCTAGATGACGTGCTGGAAAAAGTTAAAGCTTTTCAAGTAGGAGGAGTGGATTATATTACTAAACCGTTTCAAGTAGAAGAAGTTTTAGCCCGCGTCCAAAACCAACTTTCCCTTCGTTTGCTGCAATCCAAACTGCAACAGCAAGCTAGGGAATTGCACGATCGCAATTCTAGATTGCAGGAAGAAATCGCAGAACGGCAGCGGGCTGAAGAATCAATCCGGTTTTTGCTGGAAACGACGCGGGCGATCGGCGAAGCTGTAGACTTTCACTCAGCTTTAGAAGTAATTCTGCACCAAGTTGGCGAAACAATCGGATGGGATGTAGGAGAAGCTTGGATTCCCGATGCAGAAGGAACTGTCCTAGAATCAGCCAGGGGCTGGTATGCGAGCAACGCCAGCATGGATGCGTTCCGCCGGCAAAGTGAACAACTGACATTTGCCATGAATATAGGGCTGCCGGGACGAGTTTGGGCATCTAAGCAACCGGAATGGGTAGAAGATCTTTCCAGGGGCTACCCGCATTTTTTCCGAAGTCAAATAGCACTAGAACTCGGATTCAAAGCGGGTTTTGGCGTGCCGATTTTGGTAGGCGATGAAGTATTGGCAGTGCTAGTTTTCTTTAAAATTTCGTCAGGTGGGAAAGACGCACGATTTATAGACGTTTTTAATGCGGTCGGCACTCAATTAGGTTCTTTGATTCAGCGCAAACAAGCAGAAGAATTGCTGCGTATCGCCCAAGAAAAATATCACAGCATTGTAGAAAATGCGATGGAAGGCATTTTTCAAAGCACGCCTTCAGGAGGCTATCTCAGCGCTAATCCAGCTTTGGCAAAATTGTACGGTTACGACTCGCCAGAAGAACTGATGTCCGAGATTAACAATATTGCTCAGCAACTGTACGTTGACCCGGAACGCCGCCTCGAATTTGTGGCTGCTATGGATACTGAAAATGCCGTTTCGGGGTTTGAATCTATGGTATGTCGCAAAGACGGGCGCCGGATTTGGGTGTCAGAAAATGTTCGGGCTGTTCGAGATTCAAAAGGTAATCTGATCTACTATGAGGGTACTGTTTCTGACATTACAGAGCGTAAATTAGCACAAGAAGAGCTAAAAGTTCAACAAGAACAAAGCGAGAAGTTGCTGTTAAATATTTTACCCAAACCGATCGCAGAACGCTTGAAGGCAGAGCAAAGCACGATCGCCGACAGTTTTGCCCAAGTAAGTGTTTTATTTGCTGATATTGTTGGCTTTACTGAGTTGTCTGCTAGAATGTCTCCCACCGAGTTGGTAAAGCGCTTGAACGTAATTTTTTCGCACTTCGACCAGTTAGCTGAAAAGTACGGTGTGGAGAAAATTAAGACTATTGGCGATGCTTACATGGTTGTTGGGGGATTGCCTACGCCGAGACAGGATCATGCCGAGGCGATCGCCCAAATGGCCCTGGGAATGCAGGCAAAAATAGCAAAGTTGTGCGCCGAGACAGGGGAAAAACTGGCAATTCGGGTCGGCATCAATTCCGGGCCGGTGGTTGCGGGAGTAATTGGTGTGAGCAAGTTTACTTATGATTTGTGGGGAGATACGGTGAATGTAGCGGCGAGGATGGAAGCTACGGGTTTTGCAGGCAGCATCCAAGTTACTGATGTTACTTATGAGCTTTTGAAAGATAAGTATTTGTTTGAGAGGCGAGGCGTAATTCCGGTAAAAGGTAAGGGGAATATGATGACTTATTGGCTGCTAGGAAAAATAGTCAGTTGACAGTTGACAGTTGACTGTTGACTGTTGACAGTTGTCAGTTGTCCTTGGGAATTGGGAATTGGGAATGGGAATTGGGAATTGGGAATTGGTAATAATGTTCTTGTGGGATGGGCTTTTAGCAGCGTCCGTTCTTGTGGGGCATTGCTCCTAGCCCGCCCCTAAAGAGATGATGCTGCTATGATGAAAGTAGTTAACGAAACTTTACATAATAGCCGTGACTGCACAACAATTAGTATCTGCAACCAGTTTTGAAAAGCTAATTTGGACTTGGAAAGGTCACAAAATCCAATATACCGTCCAAGGAACTGGCCGCCCTCTGATCTTGATTCACGGATTTGGCGCTTCGATCGGACATTGGCGACAAAATATCCCCCCACTAGCGGCCGGCGGCTATCGCGTATTTGCGCTGGACTTGCTGGGGTTCGGTGCTTCCGCCAAACCAGCCCTAGATTACACTCTGGAATTGTGGGAAGAATTGCTGACTGATTTCTGGGCGGATCTGGTACAGGAACCGGCGGTATTTGTCGGGAATTCGATCGGCGCTTTGCTGAGTTTAATGGTAGTCGCCAACCATCCCGAAATATCAGCAGGTGCAGTCTTAATCAACTGTGCTGGCGGACTCAACCACCGGCCGGACGAACTGAATTTCCCGCTGCGATTAGTGATGGGGACTTTTACTAAATTAGTTCGATCGCCCCTGATCGGCCCCTTTGTCTTCAACAACATCCGCCAAAAACACCGTATCCGCAACACCCTGCGCCAAGTCTACGGGAACCGCGAAGCCATCACCGACGAACTCGTAGAACTCCTCCACGCCCCTTCCTGCGAGCCCGGAGCTCAACAGGTGTTTGCCTCGATTTTGACAGCCCCAGCCGGCCCTCAACCGTCAGAATTGCTGCCCAAAGTCGATCGTCCGTTATTGGTACTTTGGGGCGCAGACGACCCCTGGACGCCGATCGCCGGCAGCCAGATTTATCAACAATTGGCCGCCAACGATAAACCAGTGAAATTTGTTTCAATTCCCAACACAGGCCACTGTCCCCACGACGAGCGGCCGAGTGAAGTCAACGCTCTGATTTTGGACTGGCTGCTGGAAGTGAAGTGAAATTTTTCTGCTCAATCCAACCCTTGGGCGATCGAGTCAAACCCTTACAGTGCAAAAGTTTTGCTTCGCTCCACCGCACCAACACCCCGGCAGCAGCCGACTCAAAAAACAATTTTTGGAAAAAGTATTGACACAATTTACTGAGTCAGCTATATTGATGGACGTGTGAGGAGCGAACCAGAAGAAGCACCGAGACGAAACACGGCCAGTCGTCGGTGCTTTTTCTGTTGAAACCCATTTTTAAGAGTTTGAAATTATCTATAATTCACATCCAGAATATCTGTAAGCCCGCCCGCTTTCTTCAATTCTTCCTTGGCGTTCTTAGCGTCTTCGCGGTTCGTTAAATAAAGATTCGGATCTTGCAAAAAAAGTAATTGACTGGACTTAATCTCAAAAAATCAGAAAGTCTGGATTTTTTTTGATAATCAAAATTTGATTGCATAGAACTCAAAACTAGAGAGTTATATAATAATAAATTGTCGCTGGGTCGGGGCGGGTTTATCTAGATTTTTTCCCAATGTTGGCAAACCCGCCCCTGCGGTATTGGTGCTACAAATATCAACGATCGCCCAAAACAAATTGTTCGATCGCAGCCACCACCCCATCTTCCTCCACATCCGGCGCCACCCAATCAGCAGCAGCCTTCACGCCATCAGGAGCATTGCCCATCGCCACGCCCACACCCGCATAGGCAATCATTTCTACATCATTAAAATTGTCGCCGATCGCCATCACATTCGCCGCCTGCAAACCCAAAAGTTCCTCCGCTAAATACTGCACCGCATCTCCCTTATTCGCCACAGGATGCGTAGCTTCAAAAAAAGTAGCAACGGATCGAGTCAAATAAAGCTCCGCAGGCGTGTAGCGCAGTCGCATACTGCTGAGCAAGCCGTCGAGTACCCCCGGATTCTCGCACAATGCCAAAACTTTCGTCGGTTCCCCCGGAAGATCTCGCCGCAAATCTTTAATCACCATTGGTTCAATGCCCGATCTTTCGGCATAAATTCGGGTAGCTGCGGTAATTTCCGGGACATAAAGTTGGTCGTCAATGTAGAAATGGATCGAAAGGAGCGGTCGCAAATGCGGTTCTTCAAAATAATCTAACAGTTGCAGAGCAGTTTGTTTCGACAGTGGCAAGTGCCGCAGCCGCTTTTGAGTAGCCTGATCTTGAATCCAGGCGCCCTGGTAGCAAATCAGTGGCAATGTTGAGCCGATGTCCCGGTGAAAACGCAAAGCTGATCGGTACATCCTGCCCGTAGCGACGGCCACTTTCACTCCCCGCGACTCGGCAGCCAAAATTGCCTGCTTGACTGGTTCTCGGATGGTATTTGACAAACCTGCGATCGTGCCGTCTATATCCACTACCAGCAATTGAATGTCTGCGGTGTCAAAAGCGCGATCGGTCGCCTTAGCTGGATTTGAGGCAGTTATATTCTGCATGATTGTTTTTAGATTTTAGCTGTTGAGTTGCACGCACCAGTTTATTTTGGCACTAGCGCGATAGCAAAAGGCAACTTCTGATTTTTTGAAGACTAAAATATAGATAAGTAAATAAGCGACAAAAAAAGTATCGAGGAGGACTCTTTAGGGAGGGTTTTAGCTCAGCTATATAAGAGTAGCCAGTTTACTGCCGTAAAAACCGCACTCGCTCCGTGATGTGTATTTCCACTTACTTAATTATATTTGTGGCAAAAAAGAATGTAACTGTAGGTCAGATCCAAAGCCTTATGTGATAAATCATTCCCAATCTAACATTTAAAATTGTATAACCGGATCTTTCAAATAACCCCCAAATATCATGATTTCTATCCCTGGATACCGCATTGACGAAGAACTTTATACAAACCCTCACACAGTTATTTATCGAGGGGTGCAGCTTGAGGAAGAAAAACCCGTTATCCTCAAAACTCTCACGCCGCCATACCCTACCCCAGCGCAAATATCCCAACTTCTGCACGAATCCGAAATTCTTAAAAATTTGAGTTTGCCCGGAATAGTCAAGCTTTACAAAATAGAAACATACAATCACTTTCCTGTTTTAGTTTTAGAAGATTTTGGTGGCATTTCCCTAAAAGAATTTCTCAGCAACAACCAGCTAGAGTTACAACAATTTTTGCATATTGCCATCAAACTAGCAGAAACTCTTGGGCAACTCCACGAACACCACATCATCCATAAGGATATTAAACCCAGCAATATTATTGTCAATATTGAGACAGGAGATGTCAAGATTGCTGATTTTGCGATCGCCTCCCTGCTACCGGGCGAAAACCCCGCCCCCAGCCATCCCCATTTACTCGAAGGCACTCTCGCCTATATGTCTCCTGAACAAACGGGACGAATGAATCGGGCGATCGACTACCGCACCGATTTTTATTCTTTAGGCGTCACCTTTTATGAAATGCTTTGTGGCGAATTGCCTTTTCAGGCGATCGATCCCATGGAATTAGTACACTGCCATATTGCCAAAACGCCAGTTTCTCCTTGTGAAAACAGAAAGCAGAAAGTAGAAAGCAGAACCATCGAAGGCAGAATCAATCAAGTCGAAACCGAGGAGATTCCTCAAGTCGTTTCCGATATCGTCATGAAACTCTTAGCAAAAACCGCCGAAGACAGGTATCAAAGTGCTTTGGGACTTTTGTACGACTTAGAAAATTGTCTCGCTCAACTGCAAACAACAGGTAAAATTTCCCACATAACCCTCGGCGAACAAGATCAATCAAGTCACCTGCAAATTTCCCAAAAATTTTACGGGCGAGAAACAGAAGTTAATATGCTTCTCAGTATCTTCCAGCGTATGAGGCGAGGCAATACAGAAATGGTGCTGATTTCTGGTTGTGCAGGTGTGGGAAAATCGTGGTTAATATATGAAATATACAAGCCGATTCTGCGGCAAAATGGGTATTTTATTGACAGCAAATTTGAGCTACTTAAGCGCGATATTCCCTACGCTTTTTTGCTCCAAGCTTTTCAAGATTTGTTGAGACAAATTTTCACAGAAAATACCGCACAAATCCATGTTTGGAAACAAAAAATTTTAAAGGCACTCGGCGGCAACTGCCAAGTAATTATTGAAGCCATTCCCGAAGTAGAACTGATTGTCGGGCCACAGCCCCCCGTGCCAGATTTAGGAGCCAATGAATCTCAAAATCGCTTTAATTTAGTATTTCAAAACTTCATCCGCGTCTTTGCTCAAAAAGAACACCCCTTAGTAATTTTTCTCGACGACTTGCAATGGGTCGATTCAGCATCTCTCAAGTTAATAGAACTGCTAGCAACTGACCTGGAAACTCAATATTTATTAATAATTGGAGCTTATAGAGAGCAGGAAGTAAATGCAAATCATCCCGTAATGCTGACCGCCGAAGCAATTAAAAAAGCAGGTGGCACTGTAAGTGCGATCGCCCTTTCGCCTTTAGATATAAGCAGCGTCAACCAATTCGTTGCCGATACTTTGAACTGCGCCCCAGAAAAATCCCTGAATTTAGCAGAATTGCTTTTTCAAAAAACTGGTGGAAATCCATTCTTTTTAACTCAATTAATAAAATTTCTTAACTCAAAAAAATTGCTCCAATTTAAATCTTCACCCTCGCATAATTTGGTCGAACTAGGTGAACCCAACCTTTCTGACTTAGCCCAATCCATCTCAGATCGTATTGTAAAAAAAGGCCAAATCACAGGCGAGTGGCAGTGGGATATTGACCAAATACAAGAAATGGCAATAACTGACAATGTTGTAGAATTAATGATAAATAACATTCAGAAACTTTCAGATAATACGCAGGAACTGCTCAAATTAGCCGCTTGTATCGGTAACAGATTTGATTTAGAAATTCTCTCTGCCATCGCCGAGAAACCTCTGCTGTCGGCACCAACAGACCTCGGTGAGGCACTTCAGTCCGGTCTGGTTTTGCTCGTGAATAACGCCTACAAAATTCCGATCGCACTAGCAGCAAGCACAGAAATAACTGACACAATATCTAGAGACTTTACCGATGAATTGTCCCTACCCGTGGCTGATGTTCCTAGGGCAACTTACAAATTTTTGCACGAGCGAGTGCAGCAAGCAGCTTATGCTTTAATATCCGATTCTCAAAAACAAGAAATCCATCTAAAAATAGGCACTTTTTTACTACAAAACGCACCCCCAGAGCAATTAGAAGAGCATATTTTTGATACCGTCAACCAACTAAATTCAGCCAAAGAAATCATCAGCAGTGAATTAGAAAAATTTCAATTATGCCAATTGAATTTAATTGCAGGTCGCAAAGCAAAAGCAAGTACAGCTTACGAACTGGCCCTCAAATATTTAACCGCAGGTATTGAACTGCTTCCCCTCCAAAGTTGGCAAACTGACTACGACTTGACTCTTGCACTCTACGAGTCAGCAGCAGAAGCTGCCTACCTCAATACCGACTTTGAACCAATGGAAAAATGGGCTGAAATTGTTCTGCAACACGCAAACAATGAACTAGATAAAATCAAAGTGTTTGAAATCAGAATCATAGCTTGTGCGATGCAAACCCAACTCCAAGAATCGGTAAAAATTGGTCGTGAAGCGCTAAAAATGTTAGGAATAAACTTGCCAGAATCGCCTATTCCCCTCCACATTCAGCAAGCACTAGCTAAAACCGCCGCTTATTTAACCGAAAAAAAAATAGAAGATTTAATTGACTTGCCGATTATGACAAATCCGCACAAATTAGCAACTATGCGCGTGCTTTCCAGTATGCTTTCAGCTACATTTATAGTTGAACCTGTGCTGCTGCCACTAATTGTGTGCGAGCAAGTTAATTTATCTATTAATTACGGAAATTCTACTTTTTCTGCCTTCGGCTATGCTAATTACGGAGCAATTTTAAAAGGAATAGTTAGAGATATTGAATCGGGCGATCGTTTCGGTCAATTAGCTTTAAGTTTGAGCGATAGATTAAATGCGTTAGAATTCAAAAGCAAAACGCTTAATTTAGTAGCATTTATTTTGATGAACGGCAAGCATCACGTTAAAGACTCTTTGCCACTATTAGAGGAGGCCTATCAAAGTGCGCTAGAAAATGGGGATTTAGAATGTGTCGGATATTCAGCCGTAAATATTTGTCAGTCTTTGTATTTCATCGGTCAAGAATTGCCACAACTGGAACGGAAAATGGTAAGTTACAACCATTTGCTGTTTCAACTCAAGCAAGAAACTGTATTAACTTGGAATCAAATATATCAGCAAACTATTTTGCAATTGATGGGAAAAGTTGAAAGTCCACACCTTGTATTAGGTGAAGCATACAGCGAAGAAAAATTGTTGTCGCTGCTGTTGAAAGCTAACGATCGGGTAGGACTACAGCACTTTTATTTGCAAAAATTAATACTAGCGTATTTATTTGGAGATACCGCTACAGCGCTAGAAAATTCAGCGCAAGCCGAAGTATATTTAGACGGAGTTGCAGGCTTTATTAATGTTTCTGAATACCAGTTTTACGATTCTCTAGCCCGCCTAGCAGCCTATCCATCTGCCACCAATGAGGAACAAGAAGAGCATATTTTTTTCGCTGTCAGTAACCGAAAAAAAATGCAACAAAAAGCGCTTTCGGCGCCCATGAATCTTCAGCATAAATGCGACTTACTTACAGCAGAAAAAGCACGTGTTTTGGGGGATATTGTGAGAGCAATGGAATATTACGATCGCGCAATTGAAGGAGCCCAAGAAAACGGATACATACAAGTACAAGCACTAGCAGCAGAATTGGCAGGAGCATTTTATCTATCCATAGGAAGAGAAAAAAATTCTAAAACTTACTTGACAGAAGCGCGTTATTGCTATCAGCGCTGGGGAGCAACAGCCAAAGCAGCGCATTTAGAATCAAAATACTCGCACTTGCTAACTTCAGGCTCGATTTCAAGTAATATTGAAACTCACAAATCTACCAGCAGCGCTTCCACTACGAACGACAGTGCAGCCGTGCTAGACTTGACCACAGCAGTTAAAGCATCGCAAACCTTAGCCGGGGAAATAGTTCTAGACAAACTGCTGGCAAAAATGATGAAAATTGTTATTGAAAATGCCGGGGGGCAAAGAGGCTTTTTAATATTAGAAAAAGAGGGTCAATGGGTGATTGAAGCATCAGGATCTGTAGATGTCGATCGCGTTGCTGTCATGCAATCAATTCCGATAGATTTTGTAGCCGACGATCGAGAAGTAACTTTGCTGGCAGTTGCAGTTGTGAATTACGTCGCCCGCACCCAGGAAAGTATAGTTTTAAACGATGCCACTCGCGAAGGACAATTTACTCGCACACCCTATATAATGGCAGTTCAACCTAAATCAATTCTTTGCACTCCGTTAATTAATCAAGGCCAACTCACTGGCATTCTATATTTAGAAAACAATCTGACTACAGGTGCTTTTACACAAGACAGGTTAGAAATATTAAAACTGCTGTCTTCTCAAATTTCTATCTCCATCGAAAATGCCCAACTTTACGCCAACTTGCACCAATTCAATCAGAATCTCGAAAATTTAGTACAGCAGCGTACCTCCGAACTCTCCCAAACTTTAGAAGACTTAAAATCGGCTCAAAATAAACTGGTAGAATCGGAAAAAATGGCTGCCCTCGGAGGGTTGGTTGCAGGTGTTGCCCACGAAATCAATACTCCCATCGGCATCGGCATCACCGCCGCCTCCCTGCTTGCTGAAAAGGCCACAAAGTTTTTTGAGGTTTACAGTAACGGCCAAATAAAACGTTCCGAGTTAGAAAAGTTTCTGGATACCGCCGTGCAAAGCAGTAATATGATCTTATCTAACCTCACGCGGGCAGCCGACTTGATTCACAGTTTTAAAGAAGTAGCTGTAGATCAGTCAAGCGAGTTAAAACGCACGTTTAATGTTAAAAACTATCTAGAGGAAATTTTGACATCCTTAACAGCCAAACTAAGAAGAACTAAGCACAAAATAGAGATTAAGTGTGATGAAAATATTGTAGTGGACAGTTACCCTGGCGTAGTGTGTCAAATTGTGACAAATCTGGTGTTGAATTCCCTAATTCACGCCTACGATGGAGAAGACGAAGGAGTTCTGGCTTTTGATTTCAAACTAGAGGGCGATCGGCTAATATTTGAATATGCCGATAACGGCAAAGGAATTGACCCAGAAAATCTCAGTAAAATTTTTGAACCGTTTTTTACGACCAAAAGAGGACAGGGAGGCACAGGATTGGGACTGCACATTATTTATAACCTTGTTACACAAAAACTAAAAGGCACAATTAGCTGCACAAGTCAAGTAAATAAAGGAACAAGATTTATGATTGAATTTCCCGCTAAAATGAGCAGTTAGTTATTAGACCGCCAACATGGATATAAGTTTTATATAGGAGCACGATATATGTCAGAAGCTAGTAAAAACCTGTTGGCAGCAGGCGATGACGAATTAATCGCGGCGGGGGACGATGAATTAATATTTGCCGAGGAAGACGAGGCAGAACAAAAACCGCTAGAAGAAAGTTGGAAAATATTAATTGTAGATGATGAAATAGAAATTCATAATATTACTAAACTA
This sequence comes from Microcoleus sp. N9_B4, assembly GCF_036701635.1. Taxonomy (NCBI): domain Bacteria; kingdom Bacillati; phylum Cyanobacteriota; class Cyanophyceae; order Oscillatoriales; family Microcoleaceae; genus Microcoleus; species Microcoleus sp. N9_B4. Next base: position 111,931 of record NZ_JAUBRC010000013.1, read on the forward strand.
GCGTTAAACGATTTTAAATTTGAAGGTAAAAGTATCACATTTATCAGCGCATACTCAGGAAAAGAAGCTAAAGAAATAATCCAAAATAACTACGACATAGCATTGATTTTACTCGATGTAGTTATGGAAACAGAAGAAGCCGGCTTGGAAGTAGTTAAATACATCCGCGATATTTTAAATAATCAAATTGTGCGAATTATTTTACGCACTGGACAGCCCGGACAAGTACCAGAAGATGTAGTAATTGTCAGCTACGATATCAATGATTACAAAACCAAAACCGAACTTACTAATAAAAAATTATTTACCACAGTAGTCACCGCACTGAGAGCATTTAGATCGCTCAATCAAATCGAATCCAGCAAAAGCGAACTCGAAAAAATTGCCGCCGCATCAGCTCGTTTTGTTCCCCGTGAATTCTTGAAATTTCTCAAAAGAGAAAGCATCGTTGATGCCAGACTCGGAGACTCTGTACAAGCAGAAATGACGATTATGTTTGCCGACATTCGCTCATTTACAAGTCTGTCAGAAAGTATGTCTCCCCGAGAAAACTTTGAATTTCTTAACTCTTACTTAAGCCGAGTTGGCCCAGTTATCCGCGAGTATAACGGTTTTATAGATAAATATATTGGTGACGGGATTATGGCTTTGTTTCCTAACAGGGCTGAAGATGCTGTGCAAGCCGCAATTGAGATGCAGCATCAAGTGAAAATTTATAATAGACATAGGCAAAACAGTGGCTATCAACCTATTTCGATAGGGATTGGCTTGCATACGGGGACTTTAATGTTAGGTACGATTGGCGAAGCGGAACGAATGGAAAGTACGGTGATTTCTGATGCCGTTAATTTAGCTTCCCGCGTGGAAGGATTGACAAAGCTTTATGGAGTTGCTATTGTAGCTAGCGTCCAAACCCTTTGCCGGATAGACGATCCTCAACATTACAAGTGCCGGTTTCTCGATCGCGTTCAAGTCAAAGGAAAACAAACACCTGTTGCTGTATTTGAAATTTACGATGGCGACTCGGCGACAATGATCGAACTAAAAGCACAAACTCAAACTTATTTTGAACAGGGAATTTTTTTTCACTACCAGCAGCAATTCGCGCAAGCAAGGCAAATGTTTCTGCGCGTCTTGCAAGTCAACAAGTATGATAAGGCAGCATCTTTTTATGCTGAACGCTGCGATATGTTGATGAAAAATGCAGTCATTATGACTCTGGAAGGGATAGAGATATAGGTAATGGGGAATGGGGAATTGGGCATGGGGCATGGGGCATGGGGCATAGGGCATTGGGCATTGGCCAAACAGGGCATTGGGAATTGGGCCGAAAAGAATTAGGAAATGGGCATCAGCTAAGATACTTAACAGTGAACGGTGAACAGTGAACAAATAACTTAATTTATGCGCTTCAAATCCCTTGATGTTTTTCGCGGAATTGCGATCGCCTCGATGATTCTAGTCAACAACCCCGGTAGTTGGGAACACGTGTATCCACCGCTAGAGCACGCAGAATGGCACGGCTGCACCCCGACAGACTTAATATTTCCGTTTTTCTTGTTCATCGTTGGCTGCGCGATGTCTTTCTCGCTGTCTAAATATATTGAAAATTATCCAAAAACCGGAATAGAAACCTCAAAAATTACACAAACAAAGGAAAAATCAGAATCCGCTAAAAACCCTCTTCCTTCTTCCTTATTGCTTCTCTCTTCTTCAAATATTTACTGGCGAATTGCGCGCCGCGCGGCGATTCTATTTATATTAGGATTGCTGCTAAATACATCTTCGATCGCCCTTGACGTACTTCTCAACAGCGCCCCAGTGGAAAACTTCAGTAAAATCCGCATCATGGGAGTATTGCAGCGCATCGGCTTAGCTTATTTCATCAGTGCGATCGCCATTCTCAACCTTTCCCCCCGCAATCAAAAACTGCTCGCTGTTGCCGTGCTTTTGAGTTATTGGGGCGCACTAACCGTATTTGCTGTAGGGGGGTACACTGCCGGCGAACTCACGCCAGAGGGCAATTTAGGGGGATATGTCGATCGGCTAATTCTCGGTAGCCAACACCTGTACAAAGGCGGCCCCTTCGACCCCGAAGGATTGTTGAGCACCTTACCCGCAGTTGTCACAGTCCTGATCGGCTACTTTACAGGAGAATGGCTGCGAGTGCAGCCCATCAAAACCCGCACCAGTGTAAACTTAGCAATCTGCGGCCTCAGTTGCGTGGTAATCGGCCACTTGTGGGGATTTTTATTTCCGATCAACAAACAACTTTGGACAAGTTCTTATGTAGTTTTTACTGCTGGTTGGGCCTTGCTATTGCTAGCAGCTTGCTATGAAACAATTGAAGTGCGAAGTTGGAAATGGGGGAGATTGTTTGAAATCATGGGATTGAATGCAATTTTCCTGTTTGTCGCTTCCGGTATTGTCGCCAGAATCCTGTTAAAAACCCATATCGGCACGAGTGAAAATGCTCCAACAACTTACACTTGGATTTATGAAAAATGGTTTGTGCCGTGGGCAGGGCCGCTGAATGGTTCCCTAGCGTTTGCCCTGACTGCGGTATTATTTTGGTGGTTAATTTTGTATGGAATGTACCGCCGTGGTTGGGCGATAAAAATTTGAGTAGTCAGCAATAAGTAAGCCTGCCTAAAAAAACAGAATAACCAGACACCCCAGATACCGGACTTCTTCAAGAAGTCCGGTATCTAAGAGCTAGTCGGTCTTGACATCCACAGCCTTTAGCGGTTAACGTTTGAAAAAAGTGTTTCAATGTGGGAAGGGAGAGAGCAATGAACGACTTCTTAGATAGCTTGATCTGTAGGCAGACATTTGATACACAAGCTCTGATGAATTCTCACTCACCAAAATTTTACAACCCTAATAAGAAGCTCGTTTATGACATTTGTTGTCCACCTGGATGCACTCATCGGGGTCAATTAGCTTTTTCCCGATGGTATGCAATGCCACTTCCAGAATATTTTTCTCCTCTCGAACATCAGACCGATCTTTCTGAGCGAAAGGGATATTTTGAGTACGAGCCATCCCAAGATAGCACTCAGATGGAGTGGTATCTCAATTTCGCTCATCACGATCTTTTTTGTGCTTATGGTGGTTCGCTATTTGCCCAAGATGAAATGCAGGTAGCCGAACATCCATCACTCAGTTCACTGCGAGAAGCTTTACTAGATTCTAACATTAAGCCATTGACAGTGGAGAGCGAACAACCTACACCGATTCTGATTCGTGGGGTGGAACGGAGGTGTGCAATTTCTACCGATCACAATCCAGAACAAGGGCGACCTTTTGGTCTTTACGGCAACAACTTTGGACGAGCTACATCAGATACTATCAGACAAGCTACAAAACCTCTAAACCCGCCTACAATTACAAACATCATTGCGATAGAAGCTCCTTCCTATGGCGAGGGTTCTTATAGCAGTGCAGAAATTGAATACATCCTGAAAACAGCCTTTACTGCATTTTCAGGAGCACGAATTGAGTCACATTTAGAGTTTTCTAAAGCACCCAGTTTAATTATTCATACAGGGTTTTGGGGATGCGGAGCTTATGGTGGTAATCGTGTCCTGATGGCTCTTTTGCAACTCCTGTCGGCTCGTCTTAGTCAAGTCAATTGTCTAGTTTTTCATACGAGTGATGCTATAGGAAGTCAAAATCTTGCCACGGCTCAACAAATACTCGATCGCGATTTAGTACCTGATAATCTACCCGTTAAAGTTTCAGCTTTGATAGAAAAGATTCATGCGATGGAATTCCAGTGGGGATTTAGCGATGGAAACTAACAGGCTATTCGAGCCAAGTGATACCTGGACGGAGGAAGATTGTCTTGATGCCACAACCTTTTCTTTGCAATACGCAGCTACTATCGTTTATAGCGATCGCGATATTTTAGGTGGAACTCCTGTCTTTATTGGTACTCGCGTCCCGATTAAGACTGTGCTTGATTGTCTCGAAGCTGGTGATTAGCTAAATGAGTTTCTAGACCATTTTCCTAGTGTCAGCCGCGATCGAGCGATTTCAGTTCTGGCAATGATACGATCGCCACATAAGAACATTTAACGTTTATTGATGTCCGCTTCCTCAACATCGATCGCCCTTGGATCGGATTTCCGATCGCACCCCCGCCACAACTTCCACAAATTACCGCCCCAACCCCTCCCAGCTAAAGGATTTTGCCGATTTCTCGATCGCACGCCACCGATCGCTAACTATAACTGAGCCCTAATCGCTAAAATTAAAAAAAGATACGTAATAGGCAGGCAGGCGTCAATGATCCCAACAGTTATAGAACAATCCGGTCGCGGCGAACGCGCCTTTGACATTTACTCGCGACTCCTGCGCGATCGCATCGTCTTCTTGGGCCAACAGGTTGACTCAGACTTGGCTAACCTGATCGTTGCCCAATTGCTATTTTTAGACGCCGAAGACCCCGAGAAAGATATTTACCTCTATATCAACTCCCCAGGGGGTTCGGTAACAGCAGGTATGGGCATTTTTGACACGATGAACCACATCCGCCCCGACATTTGCACTATTTGTCTCGGTTTGGCAGCCAGCATGGGCGCTTTTCTGTTGAGTGCCGGCGCTAAAGGCAAGCGGATGAGTTTGCCTCACTCCCGGATTATGATCCACCAACCTCTCGGCGGAGCTCAAGGACAAGCAACCGATATTGAAATTCAGGCAAAAGAAATTTTGTACCACAAACGCCGCCTGAACGAACATCTTGCCAACCATACCGGTCAGCCGCTTTCCCGCATTGAAGAAGATACCGAACGGGATTTCTTCATGTCTGCTGAAGAAGCAAAGGACTACGGATTAGTCGATCAAGTGATCGATCGCCGTCCTTCCGCCAGCCGCCCGATCGCCGCTGTCGTCTAAATGAAAAGTTAAAAATCAAAAATGAGGAAATATTCTTCATTTTTGATTTTTAATTTTTAACAGTCATATCAAATCCGTTAGCATCGGAATAGTAAATTAGAGTTCACTGTTGACTGTTGACTGTTCACTGTTCACTGTCAACCGTCAACAGTCAACATCATTCCGGTGTAACCGGAAATGATATAATATAGCAGTTTTCAGTGGAGTGAATTACAGATGCTGGGGCGCATGATACGGCGTCATAGTTAAGTCCTGACTGTATTTCCTACAATTGAAAACTGCTATATGTAGCTTTTTATAAAAAAACATCATATCAAATCAGTTAGCATCGGAATAGTAAATTAGAGTTCACTGTTGACTGTTGACGGTTGACAGTGAACAGTCAACAGTCAACAGTCAACATCATTCCGGTTTAACCGGAAATGATATCACACTTAGAAACCCTACATAATTACTAGGGCAAAGATTCGAGATATTGCAGGAAGTCGAGCAATTCTACTTGATTTAAGAAATGGCGCGCTTCTTTGCCATAACCTTGTTTGAGATAATCTTTTCCTTGGTTGGCAGTCCAGCCCAACCGCTTGATTTCCTCAGTAGTTCTGCTGTAGATTTCCAGATATTCTAGGAAATCTACCAACTGTTCGCTAGAAAGCTCTCTCTGCGACGACTTGCCGTAATTTTGTTCGAGACAGTCGCTTTCCTGTTTTTTCTTCCATTGCAGGCGTTTGAGGATGGCGTCTATTTCGGCGATCGTATCAGAATTATCCTCGATCGCATCGCTGGGGATTCCCACTGCGATCGGTTGCAATTCCCTAACTTCGGCCGCACCCTGTAGCAGTTCACTTGGGCTAGCAGTCGGCACCTCCAGTTCCTGAAGTGGTTCGCCGTAGCTAGAAGAAAGCCAAGCGTCCGAGTCTAACTGCTTCGGTACAAATCCAGTAGCCTCCGGCAGATCGACCGTTGGCGGCAACGGTTCCGGTACAGGTGCGATCGGCTCTTCATTTAATTTCGCTTCAGTATTGACAAAATTGCTTTGATGTGTTTCCGGCAATTTGTCAGCAACAGGCATTTCTAGAACCGGAAGAGGAACACTTGTCGGCCCAACAGGAACCGGAACCGCAGGAGGAGGGGGAGGGGGAACAGCAGCAACCGGGGAAACAGCAGGAGGAGGGGGAACAGCAGCAACCGAAGCAACCGGAGCAACCGGAGCCACTGGAGCCACTGGAGCCGGATCAACACTCGCGATCGCACTCGCAGGCTGAGCAAATCCGAGGACAGCGATCGCTCGCAACCGGGCGCGGTCTTCAGCATCCTCAACAGACTCAGCAGCCGACATAGCAGTAGCAAGAGTTTTGCCGTCAACCTGAACCAGACAGCGAACAACAAACTTACCGTGATGAACAGTCAGCAACTCACAGATTAACTGTCCAGCGGGATAAAGGGCGCGAAATTCAGCAAACATAATTTTTTGACCCCGAAACCAGAAGGGGCTTATGACTTAAGTGTAGTACAGCCCTGAGAAAACAATTTTCTGAAAGCACCTATTCAACATACAATAAATTAAAGGTGAGTCATCCGCGCAACCTTTCACGCCACTAAACCCCATCCCACATCCGGCAGTTTAAGCTAACAAGCACCGGGCGTCATTTCTACCTATAGGAGATGGCACAGCAACTAAGCAAAAGTAGTAAAAGTCTCCGGTTTGCGTACCTGCACTTTCTACAGCACAGATTGCTCCCGACCCGCTCGTTGCACCTCCGTCCGCAAGGACTGATCGCGTGCAAAAAAACAAGGGCATCGCAGCAGCGAGCTACTAGCAATTTTGCCTTAAAGATCCGGTAAATTCTTTGCTAAAGCAAGAAGCAAGAGGCACTTCAAAAGGAAGAAGGAACAAGGCAGAAGGAACAAGGCAGAAGGAAGAAATGCAAATTTTATCCCTCTCCATCCCTCCATCGGCTCATCCTCGACTCAAGCCGTCGCTTTCAGTATCGAGCCATCTTTTAAGAACCGACAGGGGCTTTCTAATTCGCGAAGTGCTCGGCGCTGCTGACCTAAAAGCAAACAAACCAACACTAAAAAATTGTATTGGGGAATAGCGTGCGGGACAGTTGTCTGCACCGTCAGCAGTCAGTTCAAGACAGACAGCAGACAATTAGCACGAAGCCGGTGTCGGGAGAGAATCTCAAAAAAAACTCGCGATGAAACAAGGTGGCTGTGCTCGCGTCTCCACCTATCAACCCGCGCATTTGTTGGGAAGCAGGCACTGCGAGGGCCCGAGGGGGTGCGGCTGATTTCGCCAAAATTAGACTAATTGCTGGAAACAAGAGGATCGATCGCTACATGGAATTTTCTATCGCTGCACTGCTGGCAAATTTTACAGAAGACAAATTAGTGGCCCCAAAAGCATTGGAGAAAAAACTCGACTGCAACGACGCCACCAGTCAACTCAAACTTCAAATTGCATTAGAAGCTCTAGAGAAAATTGGCATATTAGTCAAAGACAAAGGCCGCTATCGCCGAGTAGCTGAAGACGACGTAGTAGAAGCAAAACTGCGCTGTTCGAGCAAAGGATTTTGCTTTGCAATTCAAGACGCCGAAGGCTCAGAAGACGTTTACGTGCGGGAAAGTCACCTCTCGACAGCTTGGAATGGCGATCGAGTATTAGTCAAAATCATCAAAGAAGGTAGCCGCCGCCGATCGCCCGAAGGCGAAGTCATGCTCATCCTCGAACGCGCCAACCCCTCGGTACTGGCGCGAGTCAAGCAAACCGCCACCCCCACCGGCCGCGTCAGCTATAGAGCAATCCCCCTGGACGATCGCCTGTTGTTTGAACTAGACTTGCTCGCAAATGGCACAAATCTCCAAGAGGCGATCGACCACCTAGTACACGTCGAAGTCAAACGCTACCCCCTCGGCACCCATCGCCCAGTCGGCAAAGTAGTACAGGTACTCGGTTCCGACGCCGAAGCCGCTGACGACCTCGACATCGTATGCTGCAAACACGACTTGCCGCGATCGTTCCCCGCCGCCGTCATCAAAGCAGCCGAAAATTTGCCCAGCAAAGTCAAAAAAACCGACATCAAAAAACGCCTAGATTTGCGTAACATTCTGACTGTTAGCTTCAGCAAAAACGAACCGGGAACAACCAACAGCGAAAACGATGCCCCTCAAGCCCCGGAGGAAAATCTCTCCGAAGGAGGAGGCGAAAACGAGTTTGATCCGACAGCATTCCTCTCCGATCCGCCAGTGGAACGCGCTTTGTCGATCGAAACCCTGAAGCCCGGCCGCTGGCAAATAGGAATCCACATCAGCGACGCCGCCGAGTACGTGCAGCCAGAAACCCCGATCGACCGCGAAGCCCGCAAGCGAGGCACCGCCGCCCATCTGGGAGAAAAAATCATCGCCGTACTGCCAGAAACCCTCAACGAGCGCTGCTCCCTGCTGCCAGACACAGAACGGCTGGCCTTCAGCATACTGCTGACCCTAGACGAATCTGGAGAACTCCTAGAATACGAAATTCAAGCCAGCGTCATTCAAATTGACTACCACCTCACCTACGAGCAAGCTCAAGCAATTCTCGAACCAGACGATGCCGAAGAGCACCCTTTATCCTCCGCCCTCCGTCCTTTCCTAGATCAAATCGGAGCCGCCTCACAGGCTGCCAGACAGACAAGGCTCAAGCGGGGAGCTTTTGAACTAAATTTGCCCGATGCTAACTCTCACTTCGATGACGAAGGCGAATTAGGAGCTTTTGCAACGGCTCCCCCCGCCCAGTCGGCTGTCTCCGAGTTAGTGGTACTTGCCAACCAAGCTGTCGCCACTCACCTGCAAGCCTTGGGAGTCCCAGCAATCTACCGCGTCCAGCCGATGCCAGACCCGGCAGACATTCAAGAGTTCATCAAACTCTCCAACAACCTCGGAGGCGAACTGTATCTCGAAACCGAAGAAGAAGTTTTGCCCTTGGACTTTCAGCGATTTACCCAGCAGTTTGCCGGCCTGAAGTCCGAAAGAGTTCTCACCTACCTGCTAGAAGACACCATGAAGCCCGCTGTTTACAGCACCACTGCCAAGTCGCACTTCGGTTTGGGGCTGTCAGAGGGTTACACGCGCTGCACTTCGCCACTTTCCCGCTACGCCGATTTGCTGGTACTGCGGGTGTTGCAAGCGGTGTTCGAGCAAGGCCGCAGCAGCCGCACAACACGGGCTAAGGAAAAAGTTGACTTGCATCATTCCTCCTGTCACGGTCAAATTACTTGGAATGTTCTCCCGCCAGATTTGCACCACGAATTTGAGACAGAGTTTGCATCGGCCGTGGTACACCTGACCGAACGCGAAAGGGTTGCTGAGGATGCCGAAAGCGATTTGCAAGGATTGAAGAAAACCGGATTGATGAAAGAACGCACCGGGCAAACTTTCCAGGGTTTGATTACAGGTGTGCAGTCTTACGGTTTCTTTGTGGAAATTGAGGTGCGGCCGCCGGAGAGCGACATCTTGCGTGTTGAGGGATTGGTGCACGTTTCTTCGCTGAAGGATGACTGGTACGAATATCGATCGCGCCAGCAAACTCTGGTGGGCCGCAAAAACCGCAATCAGTACCGTTTGGGCGATCGGGTAGAAGTTCAAGTCAAGAGTGTTGACTACTACCGCCAGCAAATTGATTTAGTTGCAGTTGGCGGCGGTAGCCAAGCTTTTGATGATGATGAATAATCTGTTGACTGTTGACTGTTGACTGTTGACTGTTGACTGTTGACTGTTGACTGTTGACTGTTGACTGTTGACTGTTGACTGTTAACTTTTCTAAATACTTAGTTGTCATTTTTTGGTAACTAAGTATTTAGAAGTTGGCGACAAACTATACTCAGCAATCATCAATAAATAATTAATGACTAATATCTAATCCGATAGCATCGTCGGGTGTCAAATCCAGTCAAAACTCAACAATCACGGAGGGACGGTGCAACCGGAATTGATCGAATTTATCTGCGTTAATCTGTGTTAATCTGCCCTTATCGGCGGCACAAAAAAGAGAATGTATTAACCGCAGATGACAAGGGATGGACGCTGATTCACGCAGATGAATAGAATAAAAATAGGAATAATTCTGATGCTAAAAACATTGATATAACAACTAATTACTAACAACAGTCAACCGACAAATAACAAATAACTAATAACTAATGACGAATAACTACCCCCTAATTGTAGGAGTGACCGGTGCATCGGGACTGATTTATGCGGTGCGAACTCTGAAATATCTGTTGGAGGCCGATCGCGCGATCGAACTGGTAGCTTCCAAGTCTACTTACATGGTTTGGCAAAGCGAACAGAACACTCGAATGCCCGCAGAACCGACACTACAAGAGGAATTCTGGCGGGAACAAGCAGGAGTACCCACAATGGGTAAACTTCGGTGCCATCCCTGGCAAGATGTCGGTGCTAATATTGCTAGTGGCTCGTTTCGCACCCAAGGGATGATGATTATTCCCTGTAGCATGAGTACACTAGGCAAGTTGGCGGCTGGCTTGAGCTCGGATTTGCTCGAAAGAGCGGCCGACGTTCAGCTCAAGGAAGGGCGAAAATTGGTACTCGTGCCTCGCGAAACGCCTTTTAGCTTGATTCACCTGCGGAATTTGACTACCTTGGCGGAAGCTGGAGCTAGAATTGTACCAGCGATTCCTGCTTGGTATCACAATCCGCAAACTATTGAAGATTTGGTAGACTTTGTGGTGGCTCGCGCTTTAGACCAGTTGGGGATTGATTGCGTTCCTCTCAAACGCTGGAAGGAAGAAGAAGGGAGTTAGTTGGCAGTTGACAGTTGACAGTTGACAGTTGACAGTTGACAGTTGACAGTTGACAGTTGACAGTTGACAGTTGACAGTTGACAGTAACAACCAATAACCAATAACCAATAACCAATAACTGACAACATACAACTGACAACATACAACAAACAAATTCTTAATATTTTTAATATGCGACCTGTATTTTTGCTAGTAATTGTGGTGGGGCTGACTATTTTTGCCCTGCAAAATGTGGAGCCGGCTTTATCACTGGTGTTTTTGGGAGTTCGATCGCCTGCTTTGCCTTTATCTATCTGGATTCTGCTCAGCATGGTGGTGGGAGCTCTCACATCTTTATTGATTTCTGGTTTGCTGGCTTTTTCAAATTACCTATCTCCAACGGGAGACCGCACCGGCCGATCCAGTCGCAGCGGTCCCGATACTTTCCCAGAGGACAGGAGAACACCTTACACGCCGCCTCCCCCTCCTAGAAAACAGGGAATTGACCCGGATCTGAATAGGGAAAATAGCCAAACTCAGGCTGCTGGTTCCTACCGAACTGAGTACGGCACGTCGGCGGGTTACAGTGCCCGGACTTTCCAGCAAGAAACTCCGAACCCGGATGGGGCGAAGGATTACGCTCAACCGGGGACTTATGCGGCAGCAGACGATGAGGATGATTGGGTCTCAGATGGCTCAAAATCCGGCTCTCAAGGGGGTGATGACGATTGGGGGGACGATCGCGATTTTTCCGATCAACCGCAGGTAAATGATCTTCCAGCGGCAAGTCCGAGGGCTTACGAAGCTCAGCAGGAACCGAAAAGCAAATCTTGGGCTGGCTCAATATATTCTTACGGCTATCGAGATCCGAGCCAGTCTGGGGTGGGGCAAACTGAGGCTGTATACGATGCGGAGTATCGAGTGCTGGTTCCTCCGGGAGGGGATATTCCTAAACCCACTGATGAAGCACCAATAAATCCTCTTGCAGAAGCAGATGAGGATTGGGGATTGGATGAGGGTGATGAGTTTGATGACGATGATGGCCTCACTGGCCGATCAATTAACCTGAAAAAATAGAAAAATATCGGAGGATTTGGCAGTGGATGGGTTGAGGGGAGTAAATATTTATCTCGTCGGGATGATGGGTGCGGGAAAAACAACGGTGGGGCGGATTTTGGCAAGAAAATTAAAATACCGTTTTTTTGATACTGATGAACTAATTGTTCGAGTTGCTAATCAGTCAATTGCTGAGGTTTTCGATCGAGAAGGGGAAGAGGCTTTTCGGGAACTAGAAACTAAAGTGCTCGGTGAGTTGTCTGCGTATCAAAATTCGGTTGTGGCTACGGGCGGTGGCATTGTAACGCGATCGATGAATTGGGGTTACTTGCACTACGGTGTAGTAGTTTGGCTGGATGTGCCTGTAGATCAACTGTACGATCGACTGCGTTCGGACACCGCTCGACCCCTACTGCAGGAGGGCGAGATCAAATCTAAGCTGCAAAGCCTTTTGAAAGAGCGAGAGCGTTTCTACACTCAAGCAGATGTCCGAGTCTGCACCCGTGGAGGCGAAAGGCCTGAAGCAGTGGCGACTAGGGCGATCGAGGAAATCCAAAAAGTTATCAAACCAGAAACCGGGCCTGATCTCAATTGATACATTCAGAAACCGAGTTGCTGAGAAAATAAGAGGTTTGTGAGGACTTTTGATACCACTTCAAAAAAATAATGCAACTATACACAAGCTCCAAACCACAAGCTTCATCACTCCTTCCCAAAATCTAAAATCTAAAATCTAAAATCTAAAATCTAAAATGGTTGGACTTCGGTGAAAATACTGGTTTTTGTCTGAGTGTGTCCGTTTAACCACCCAATATTTTGCAATCCACCGGGTTTGAGTGGATGTGATGCGTAACTTTTATAAGTTTGAGGATGTGGTGATGCGGAGATTTTATACCAGAACTAATGGCAGACTCATCTGATTGGTTAAAGTCGGCTATTGAGTTCTCCCTAAAAATAAAATGGCCCCACCGCTGAAGGGCTGTAGGGCGCAAGGACAGTTAAACGCTAACTTGATTGTCGGGAAATTTAGCATCAATGCTACCCTGCTATGTGACGATTTTACGATCGTCCATTCACTCATCAACTCTCCCGTATCAAAAAATGTAACCCAGCACCGATCGAATTCCACCTGCCCTATTCTAAAAACAATACCTCATGCATTCTGACTAGCAGCTCCCTAAAGCTGCTTTTTTAGTGCGATGAATTTTTGGCTGCGGGACTTGTGGGATCTTGGCAATAATATTTTGAGCAACAGTCGCTACAGTTCAATACTGCCCTAGGGGTTTTCAGTTCCACCCCAGGTTTGTCGGTAATTGGTAATTAGTAATTGGGAATTAGTAACGCGCAACGGGGAATCGGCAATTGAGAAGCTTTACCTCACGAGGCTTGAAAACTGCTATGATTACGGCGCGGAACCGGGAATTAATCCGGGGGTGGGGGATTGAAAAAAAATAAGCTGTATTTATTGATGGGGGATCTGATAGTTTTCGGCTACATATCCGTTGCGAGTTATAGAATTTGGTTGGATGAATTTCCCGTTCCTCATTAAGAGAATACGAGCCTGCCTGTCTTTAACCAAAACTCGATCGCACCGCCCAATCCCACACCAGTTAAACAAATGCTAGCTAATACCGCAAAAGCCCGCCAATTTTTCCAACCAGATATTTGAATATCGAGTCTTGCCAAAGCTCCGGCTGAAATCAAGACTAAACAAGTAGCAAAAAGGTGGAGCCAGGCAAAAACTACCACTGCCACAAAAGCTCCTACAATAATAGAAAGAAAAGCACCAATGTCACTGGAAAACCACCGCATTATTAAGGCTTTTATCCCTTTCAGCGGGAACGACAAGGCAACAGCTAACACTAAAATTGAAGCTATGGCTAAAAACCAAGTTAGGTGCGGAGGAACATCAAACTCAGATAATTTCCAGCCAAAAGTGAAATAAGTAACAAAAAGTAGAGTTAGGGAAACCCAAGAGTTTTTTTTCATCCTATGGCACAATTAGGGGAACCACGACGCAAAAAAAATGATAATCCCGATGAGTTTGTACAGGGCCTAAAGGTTAGTAGAAATAGCTTGAACCGGACAAGTAGGGATGCACTGCTCACAAACGATACACCGCGATCGAGCAAAACTTAGTTTAAAGCTTTCTGGGTCAAGGGTCAAGGCTTCCGTCGGGCAAACTCCCGTACACAAACCGCAGTTGACGCAGATATCTTCGTCTATGAGTATTTCCCGACTGGCTAGGGAAACGCCGATGTTTTGCGATCGCATCCAGTCGATCGCCGCTTCTAGTTGGTCGATGTCCCCTGATAACTCTAGCACCAGTTTGCCCACTTGATTCGGAGCCACCTGAGCACGGATAATGTTGGCTGCAACATTAAAATCCTTTGCCAGTCGATAGGTGACAGGCATTTGGATCGATCGTTGGGGAAACGTCAGTGTTACCCGTTTTTTCACCCTGCAAGTCCTCGGTAATTTACAAACAATCTTTGTTATCTTCTGTTTTAGCGCACTTGGTCTAATTACTGCCTTTAGCAGAAATTTTTATGAGATGAGTCTGATTATCTCAAAATGTGCTATAATCTGAATCTATTATTTAAAATAAAAACATAGAAATCAACGCGCAATTTATTTTATGACCCAGAATTCCCCCAAGTCAACAGTCGTCCCCGCAGCCAAAAATCCCGAAACAAAAGTCGCCACGCGCCTCAGAAACTTATTGATCGTGTTAACAGCGATCGCCCTTTCAATATCCATCTTCTTCGGGCTGCAAACCCAAACGCCGTCAAGCAGTCTCACGGACATGGCAAAAGCTTCAACGCCATTAGAAACAGCTTTGGTAAATGGCAAACCGACACTAATGGAATTTTATGCTAATTGGTGCGGTAGCTGTCAGGCAATGGCTAACGATCTGAGCGAAATCAAACAGAAATATGCCGAACCGATGAATTTTGTGATGCTGAATGTAGACAATGACAAATGGCTGCCAGAAATCACAAAATATCGAGTAGATGGCATTCCGCACTTTGTCTATTTGAACGATAAAGGTAGCGCCGTTGCGGAAACGATGGGCGAAATGCCGCGCAGTATTATGGAAGCTAACTTAGAAGCTTTAATTGCAGGAAAACCTCTGCCACACGTCCAAGCAGGCGGTCAAGTTTCTAATTTTACTCCCCCCACAGGGCCTGTGAAAACAAGTAGCTCCGACCCCCGCGTCCACGGCTCTCAAGTACAGTAAAAGAAGTCATTAGTCAGTAGTCATTAGTCAGTAGTCAGTAGGAATAAGAGGCGTTGCTGATTTACGGTATGAAAGGCTAAATATGCCAGTCATAGAAACCAGTATTGACAAAGGTTGGGGATTTTCAACTTATTTTTTTCATACCCTGATTAAGCAACGCCCAGTTTCAATAGAGCAATTGCTACAAAATGCCGATTTATCGCCCTCCGAGTTATTCAACGGGCTGCAATCTTTGGGGAGGCGATCGTTAGTGGAAATAGAAGAAATGGAGAATGAAACGCTATTCAGCGTTTGTCCTGTGGTGAGACAATATGTGCTCTCAAATCCAGTTGGTTGATACTTTCCGACCGTCCGACAGTCCGGCAGGGGTTTCAACCCCTGCCTCAAAGCTAAAGTCGGTTAAAACCGACTACATAATCTGATGAAAATGCAATTAATTGTAGTCCTCTAAAGCGAGGACTTTCGCTGTGAGACAGGGGTTTTCAACCCCTGTCTGACTGGAAGTCAAACGAGAGATTCGATCGCAAATATGAATACTGCTGAACCTTCATTAACTAAAACAGAATGTTGATACTTTCCGACAGTCCGACAGTCCGGGAGTCCGGCAGGGGTTGAAACCCCTGCCTCAAAGCTAAAGTCGGTTAAAACCGACTACAGAGTTTGATGGAAATGCAATTAATTGTAGTCCTCTTTTAGAGGACTTTCGCTATGAGACAGGGGTTTTCAACCCCTGTCGGACTGGAACTCAAACGAGAGATTCGATCGCAAATATGAACACTGCTGAACCTTCATCAACTAAAACAGAATTAAGAAAATCCCTCCTCCACACCCGCAAATCCCTATCAGCACAAGAATGGAGACAAAAGAGCGCGAGCATCTGCAACCGCCTGCAAAACTCGCCCCTATTCACCCAAGCAAAAACAATCCTCGCCTACTTCAGTTGTCGCCAAGAACCAGATTTAAGTCCCCTATTTGTAACTCCCCGCAAATGGGGATTTCCCCGCTGTGTCGGCAAAGAGCTATCCTGGCACATCTGGCAGCCTGGAGATGCTTTACATACTGGAGCTTATGGCATACTGGAACCCCTGCCGGATGCTCCTAAAATAGACCACTCAGAAGTAGATTTAATGCTCGTACCCTCAGTAGGCTGCGATGTTCGCGGCTATCGCTTGGGCTACGGCGGCGGCTATTACGATCGAATGCTCAGTTTAGCTGAGTGGGAATCAAAAATTACGATCGGCATTATCTTTGAATTTGCCTTGATACCCCAACTACCAGTTGACCCCTGGGATCTACCGCTGCACGGCATTTGTACAGAAAGCAGTTGCAAAATTGCACACCGAAAATCTTAAACGGGCATAAACAAATTAATTTTCCGCAATTATGCCTATATCCTCTTAATCTAGAATCTAGAATCTAAAATCTAAAATCTAAAATACTATGGCCCAGCGCTACGTTCGAGTCAAAACAACACAAGGACACATCCATTACGGTTTACTGCAACTGGGCCACAGCGTTCAAGTATTTGATGCACCGCCCTGGTTAAAAGGACAACCAACCGATTTGGAACTTTCACCAGATACTTACCAAATTCTCGCCCCGTGCTCTCCCTCAAAAATTGTAGCCGTAGGTAAAAATTATGTCGATCACGCGGCCGAGATGGGAACCCCAGTACCGGAAGAACCCCTGCTTTTTTTCAAGCCTCCGAGTGCAGTCATCCCTGCAGGTGCAGCGATTCGTTATCCGCAGCAGTCGGAAAGGGTAGACTACGAGGGAGAATTGGCCCTGGTAATTGGCGAACATTGTAGCAACTGTACTCCCGAACAAGCACACAGCAAAATTTGGGGCTATACTATCGCCAATGACGTAACAGCCAGAGATTTGCAAAAGCGGGACAACCAGTGGGCCAGGGCCAAAGGGTTCGATACTTTTTGTCCCTTGGGGCCTTGGATTGTCCGCGAACTGAGCCCTGCTGCACAATTGCAGACTTTTGTCAATGAGAGCGAGCGACCGGTACAGTCATCCCAGATCGATCGCATGGTATTTTCCCCAGACTTTCTCGTCTCCTACATCAGTCAAATAATGACCCTAATTCCCGGTGATGTGATACTGACGGGAACGCCGCAAGGAGTAGGGCCGCTACAAATAGGCGATCGAGTCCGCATCGAAATTGAAGGCATTGGCAGTCTTGAAAATACAGTAGTTATTGGTTATTAGTTATTGGGTATTGGGCATTGGGCATTGGGCATTGGGCATTGGGCATTAGAACCAACAAATAATAACCAACTAACAACTGCCAACTCCCAACAGTCAACTGTCAACTACCAACTGCCAACTAACTAACGAACCTGCATATAAACAGCATCCGAAAGCGGAGGAATCTCTGCATAGCGTCCCAAAAGCGACTGCACGACTGCATAGACAAATGCAGCAAAAGCGCCCAAAAACACCATGTTATACAGAGTTTCCGCAATAAATGCGACTTGTAAGCCTTTAGAAAAAATCGGCAAAACTAGACCGCACAGCATCAAAACAATGTCTAAAAGAATCGCCTGCATCGCATTAAAACGAATGAAGTGACTGATGTTTTCGTTTCTAACTACTCCTAAATACAAGGCAAAGAAGATAATCAAGCTAGCAAAGGGCAAACTATAAATTTGCATCAATGGAGCTAGCGGTATCAACAACAGTTGCAGGACAGGAAACTGTGTAAACAGAAACCTGCCAAAGGCAAGCCCGTCAACCAACGGGAGCAAATAAGGCAAAGAAGCAAAAATCCGGTCTGGAACAGTTGTAGACCCGCGCCAAGTCATAATGAACTCTCCTGAGTCGATCGGTGAACTATTAATTCCTATTAAAATCAGCATAACGCAGCAGGCTCAGTTCCGACTCGCCCGGAATTTGCTCATTTGTGGGCCGATAGCAGCCTCAAGTACCAGATAGGGGAACTTAGATCGAATCGGGTTAATAGTCACAATGCCCCATGCCCGATGCCCGATGCCCGATGCCCAATGATTATTTAATATTGGCAATGACGAAGCCCATTTGACACTCGTACCGATCGGGCAAATTTTCCGTAGGTTTAGCAACTGGATGGCCACAGCGAAGCTCTCCACCGCTCCAGCGCGGTTGTCCAGTGCGATCGGCCAGCAAACAACTTTGGCAAACACACTGAGGGGCAAGCATCTGATTTTCCATTAAAATGACTAACATTTGATACCTCCGGCAGGTTTCACACCAGTAATTTCATTGTATGTCAGGAGTTGGGGACAAACCGCTTAACCTGAACACAACGTAATATTTATGTCAATCCTGCGAAATCCGTAGTACGGTATAAGATCCCCAATTCCCAATCCCAAATTTGTCAAGAGGTTGATTATTGTGACGGACTCTAACTTAGAATTTCTTTCCAAAACCGATCCGCTCATTGCCGATTTAATCGGGCAAGAGCTCCAGCGGCAGCGAGACCACCTAGAACTCATCGCCAGCGAAAACTTTACCTCCGCAGCGGTAATGGCAGCTCAAGGCTCAGTGCTGACCAATAAATACGCCGAAGGACTGCCAGCCAAACGGTACTACGGCGGCTGCGAATTTATTGACGGCATCGAGCAAATCGCGATCGATCGCGCCAAACAGCTATTTGGAGCCGCTCACGCCAACGTCCAGCCCCACTCCGGCGCTCAAGCCAACTTTGCAGTATTTTTGAGCTTGCTGGAACCCGGAGACGGAATTATGGGCATGGATTTGTCCCACGGCGGACACTTGACCCACGGTTCGCCGGTCAACGTATCCGGCAAATGGTTCAAAGCTTTTCACTACGGCGTCAGCCAAGAAACAGAACAGCTTGACTACGACGAAATTTTGGCACTGGCCAAAGAAAACCGACCGAAATTGCTAATTTGCGGCTATTCAGCATATTCGCGAATTATCGACTTTGAGAAGTTTAGAGCGATCGCCGACGAAATTGGAGCCTACCTGCTCGCCGACATCGCCCACATCGCCGGGTTAGTCGCCACAGGGCATCACCCGAACCCCCTCCCCCACTGTCACGCAGTCACCACCACCACTCACAAAACCCTGCGTGGCCCCCGTGGTGGCTTGATTATGACCAATGACCCGGAATTAGGTAAAAAATTTGACAAAGCAGTGTTCCCCGGCACTCAAGGTGGGCCCTTAGAACACGTGATTGCTGGCAAAGCAGTAGCTTTCGGCGAAGCCTTAAAGCCTGAATTTAAAACTTATTCCGGTCAAGTAATTGAAAATGCACGCGCATTAGCTGCACAGTTGCAGCAGCGGGGTTTAAAACTCGTTTCCGGCGGCACGGACAATCACTTAATGCTAGTTGATTTGCGATCGGTAAACATGACAGGCAAACGAGCCGACCAATTAGTCAGCGGTGTGAATATTACTGCTAATAAAAATACCGTGCCTTTCGATCCGGCATCGCCATTTGTCACCAGCGGTTTGAGACTGGGTTCGCCGGCGATGACCACCAGGGGAATGGGAACATCAGAATTTACCGAGATTGGCAATATTATTGCCGATCGCCTGCTAAATCCAGATGATGAAAGCGTCGCAGCCGACTGCCTGCGTCGAGTCGCAGCACTGTGCGATCGCTTCCCCTTATATCCCCACTTGTACTTGAAAGTGCCGGCATTAGCTTAATTTTCCTGATCGGCAATGGGAAATTGGTAGTGGGAAGTGTACGGGTAAAAGGGTAAAAGAGCAGGAAAATATTGAGAGTTGCCGGGAGCGATATTGACAAGCGGTTTTCACCAAAAATATCGATCGCCAATACGGTTTTTAGTAAAGATATTTGTCGGGCGGGGCTGGTTAGACTAACGGTATTTGTCGGTTGCGAAAGATACCGCTAGGGCTGGACCCGCTCGCCAAATATCGACTTTTTTGCTCGCGAAAGAGTCGATATTTCAAATCGTTAATTCGAGAGTTATGAATGAACAACCTGACAATTCGCCCCAGGACAACTGCCATTGTGGCAAATCTCCGCCTCCCAAACCCCCAGTCGCTCTTCAAGATGTTTCCTTGTTATAAGCCATCTGAAATGTAGTAGACTCTGCCTGACAGACTAATTGCCCCGCACTATTTAAAATTGATTTCAGATGCCGTACCAGTATCTGTACCACATACTCGCTTTTCTGGTTTCTGCGATCGTCGTCCTCTGGAGTACACCAATAGTCAAAAAAATTGGTCTCAAAAGCGGGCGAGTCGATCGGCCAGGCGAGCGAAAAGTCCACAAGCGCCCGATGGTGCGCTTGGGAGGAGTTTCCATCTTTCTCGGCACTATCACTGCCCTCTTATTTGTCTGGCTCTCAGGAGGCTTCATCGATGCTAGCGGACAAGTTCTCAATCCCAAAGACGAATACGAAATTTGGGGAGTCACCCTCGGCGGCATCGGATTCTTCCTCATCGGTTTAGCAGACGACCTATTTTCGCTCTCTGCCTTAAAACGCTTGCTCATGCAAATTGGCGTATCCAGCATCGCTTGGATGGCAGGGGTAAAAATTGAGTTTCTTACAGTTCCCTCCCTGGGACTGACAGATATTGGCTGGCTGAGCTTGCCAATTACCGTGATTTGGCTCGTCGGCATGGCCAACGCCATCAACTGGATTGACGGTTTGGACGGTTTAGCTGCCGGAGTTTCAGGGATTGCAGCAGTTGTAATGCTGATTGTCAGTCTGTCGATGCACCAACCGGCAGCGGCCCTGATTGCAGCGGCTTTAGCTGGCGGGGCCTTGGGATTTCTGCGTTACAACTTCAATCCGGCTCAAATCTTTATGGGAGATGGCGGGGCTTATTTTATCGGGTTTACTCTCGCTGGAGTGGGAGTAATTGGGTTAGTTAAAACTACGGCTGTTACTTCTGTGTTGCTGCCATATTTAATTTTAGCTGTACCGATTTTAGATATGTCGGCGGTGATTCTCGATCGACTTCGCAACGGCAAGTCACCGTTTATTGCTGACAAGCGCCACCTTCACCACCGACTTCTACAAGCCGGACTATCCCATCGATTTGCGGTTTTATTTATTTACTCGCTGACACTGTGGGTTGGAAGTTTAGCCCTAGCTTTTTCAGTTCCCAGTGGCGTAATTTACGCTATGGGTGCAACCAGTTTGCTGGGATATGCTAGCTGGAAAGTTTGGAGACACGCTAGGTGAAGGAAGAAGGAAGAAGGAAGAAGGAAGAAGGAAGAAAAATAAATAATTTCTAATGCCCCATGCCCTATGCCCAATTCCCTAATTCCCCAATCTCCAATCCAAAATCTAAAATCTAAAATCTAAAATTGCATGGTTGCTGAAATTATTTGTGTTGGCACTGAATTGCTGTTAGGCGATATTCTTAATAGCAATGCCCAGTTTTTAGCCAAAGAATTAGCGAGTCTGGGAATCCCTCACTACTATCAAACAGTGGTGGGGGACAATCCAGAACGTATCAAACAAGTGTTAGAAATCGCCGTCAGTCGATCGCAGCTTTTGCTCTTCACCGGCGGCCTCGGCCCCACACCAGACGACCTGACAGTCGAAACAATCGCCGATTTTTTTGGGGTTCCCCTCATCGAAAAGCCGGAAATTATCGCCGATATCGAATACAAATTTGCCCAGCGGGGACGCACCATGAGTCCCAGCAATCGCAAACAAGCTTTAATTCCAGAAACTGCCGACATTCTGCCAAACCGCAGCGGTTCGGCACCGGGCATTATTTGGCAGCCGATTCCCAACGTTACTGTAATGACATTTCCCGGCGTACCGGCGGAAATGCACTTGATGTGGCAAGAAACCGCCGTTCCTTACCTGAAAAATGGCGGCTGGTGCAGCGCCACTATTTACAGTCGCACATTGAAATTTTGGGGGATTGCTGAGTCGGCATTGGCCGAAAAAGTAGATAGTTTTCTGAATTTAACTAATCCTACTGTGGCTCCCTACGCCAATCACGGCGAAGTCAAACTGCGGATTTCGGCCCGCGCGGAGTCCTCCGTGGCTGCTAAAAACTTGATTGAGCCGATCGAACAACAATTGCGGCAAATTGCCGGCTTAGACTGTTACGGTGCTGATAGCGATACCCTCGCTTCGACTGTGGGCCAATTGTTGCTGGATGCGGGGCAAACTCTTAGCGTGGCTGAATCCTGCACCGGAGGAGGATTGGGGGCGATGCTGACTGGTGTTCCCGGCAGTTCGAGCTACTTTTTAGGCGGGATTATTTCTTACGACAATCAAGTTAAGGAAGGATTATTAGGTGTTAATCCCCAAGATTTAGCCGAATTTGGGGCAGTCAGCCACCAAGTGGCAAAACAAATGGCTGCGGGAGTTCGCGCCAGCCTCAATACAAATTGGGGATTGAGCATTACAGGCATCGCCGGGCCCGGAGGTGGCACAGACGCTAAACCTGTCGGACTGGTTTATGTTGGTTTAGCGGGGCCCCACGGCGACGCAGAAAGTTTTGAATACCGTTTTGGCGATGCCAGAGGCCGCGAGTGGATTCGGCATCTGAGTAGCTGTACGGCGCTCGATCGGCTCCGGCGTAAATTATTGTTGGCAAAAGTGTAGAAAAAATCCTACGATTGGTCAATTGTCAACAGTCAACCGTAAGCTTAAGCTTTATTTAACACTCTATACTCCGATATAATTCGGCAATTTTCCTTTTGCCTCTTGATTATCTGTAAAGATTCGTTATGATAATAAGATAGGACTGATTGGCCAAGATACTGACTCTCTCCATTGCTCAAAATAACCAGCAAGCGAGAAAGCAAGTTTGACCTTTGGTTTCAAAGTCGTGCTTGCTTATTTTCAGATATTTAGCCGTCGGTTTAGCAATCTAGACTATAAGAAAAGGAGCTATCCGTTCAATGGAAGACATTGAAAAGGTGCTGGAACAAATTAAAGAATGGGTTCGCAAGCTGATAGAAGGATTGCTGAGTCCTGAAGCTCAACCGGAACTCGAACCGATTCGTATTCCTGTAAACCAACCGAGAAATCGCCGATAGTCGGGACTGGATTGGAAGTTTGAGCTTTGAGCTTTGAGCTTTGAGGTTGGAGACTGGTTCTAAATCCCAGGTCAAAACTCTCATAATTTTTGTTGCGCTGGAAATTTTAAAATTGTTAAATATCCTGGTACTTCACGGCCCTAATCTGAATCTATTGGGTCAGCGAGAACCTGGAGTTTATGGTTCTGCGACTTTAAATGATATCAACAAGTTGCTAGAACTAGAAGCGCAAGCTCTCCAGGTGCAAGTCTCAATTCAGCAGTCGAATCATGAAGGGGTATTGGTGGATGCAATTCACTCGATGTTAGGGCAGCACCAAGGCTTATTGATTAATGCTGGAGCCTATACTCATACGAGTGTGGCAATTAGAGACGCGATCGCCGCGGTGAATATCCCTGCGGTAGAAGTTCATCTGAGCAATATTTACCGGCGGGAAGCTTTTCGCCACCACTCGTTTATCGCAGCGGTGGCGATCGGGCAAATCAGCGGTTTTGGCTCAGAAAGTTATCGGCTGGGGCTGCAAGCTCTAGTTAGTTACCTGATTAAAAATTAGAAATTTACCGATTGTAGCGATCGGATGAGGGCAGGTTTTAGATGGAAAACCAGCCCTTATATGTTTGGGTTTAATTCCAATTAATCACAAGACTTTGGCAAAAAAGGATACCAGAAAAAATTATAAATTATAAATTACCAATTACTAACAACTTGAGTTAAATTCAAATGCGGCATTCCCTGTTGAGCAAGTTTCAAGGAACCATCCTGGGGGCAGTTTTAGGAGACTCTATAGGTCTGCAATACCAGAGGCAACTCGTGGGTGTCCCCCCCCAAACAGAAGACTTGCAGCCGATATTACAACTGACGAAACACCAAAAATTGACCCTAAGAGGGGCAACATTGGCGTTGAATTCTGTCAACAGTAAAATCCCAAGTGGCAAAGACTCATCCGCCTCTGGGAGACTTGCGGTAGCGTGTGCTCAAAGTTTAATTCGGTGTAGGGGTTTAGATTTAAAAGATTGGCGCGATACTTGGGAAGCATTTGCCAAGTCGGAAATCTACCATCCGCCAAGCAGTGAGTTTCAAAGCCTGCTTAACCCTTCTGAAGCTGCCATTGCTGCGCTGCCTGCTGCGATGTTTTTTCACGAAAATAAAGCCAAGCTACGAGAAAAAATCATGCTGGCGATAGAGGTTTGGCCCAACGAAAACAAGCCACAATGGGAAACAGCAATTTTAGCAGTAGAATATACGATCGCCCGAGCTCTCAAAGAAAGACTTGACCCCGCGACAGCGATCGAGCAAACACTTGCTTACCTGAAAACAGATAATGCCTTAACAGAGCTGCTGCTGCAAGTGCAAATACTACTAGAAAAGGGAGCCGATTTAGAAACAGCCGCCACTCATCTGTGCAAAAGCGCCACAGCTTTTCGAGAAAGACAGGGCGAAGGTGAAAAAAAATTACCAACCGAGTCAATTGTCAACCCTGGAAATTTGATTCCCATTGCCTTAGCTTTCTACTGCTTTTTGAACACCCCAGAAGACTTGCGCTTGTCAGTGGTGCGCGCCGCCCGCTGTGGTATAGCCGGACAAATAACCTGCGCTTTGACAGGAGCTTTGTCTGGAGCCTATAACGGCGTTGGTGCGATTCCTGTAGAATGGCGACAGGTATCTTCGGCTGAGGTTAAATCCCAGCAGCTAGCCGACGGCCGAGAACCTTCGCTCTGGGGAACTGGCAGCGATGT
The DNA here is from genome assembly GCF_036701635.1 of Microcoleus sp. N9_B4. Lineage (NCBI taxonomy): Bacteria > Bacillati > Cyanobacteriota > Cyanophyceae > Oscillatoriales > Microcoleaceae > Microcoleus > Microcoleus sp. N9_B4. The sequence goes on from NZ_JAUBRC010000013.1 coordinate 136,642, forward strand.
AAAAATTGTAGAGTTAGCAAATAACCTGTTTGCTGTTTGGGCAGGAGTTTACAAGCCCGATACCGGACTGGATTCCGCAGCGCTAGCCCGATCGGTGGCTGCACCTTATGTCATTAGACCTCGTAAAATATAAAGGTTGGAGCTTTTACTGGTAAGGGCTGAATATTCAGCCACGGTAGTTCGGATAAACTCAATCAAGATGCCTAGTCAGAAATTCTGACAAAGCTGCTGGATAACAGTGATATATCTTCGACACAAATGAATACGCTCTCCTCATTGATGCGGCAGATTGAGCAGCTAGGGGCTGCACGCTCACTGCGCCAACACATTGCTAAAGTGCAAAATGGCGACAGCAAAGTACATACAGATCGCGCTAGCGGGTCTCTCCTGAACCGTTTGTCGCGCCAGAAATGGGCTCCGCCCGAGACTTTTACTAGATTTTCAAGTAAAACCTCCAAATCAAGCCTCAAAAATCAAGCTCGTTCCCCTATGTTGGCGCTCGTAGCTGTAGTTTCTCTAAGCAGCACTCTGGGCCACCGCTTTTACAACCAGCCGAAACTGGATGTGGGGACGAAAGCTCCTCAGACGATTAAGGCTCCTGCTACTGCTAGCGTCCCGGATTACAAAACTACTGAAGAACAGCGGAAAGCAGCGCGGATCGGGGCTGTAGCGATATTAATGCTAGATCCGGAGGTCGATCGACAAATTTATCAAGAATTACAACAATTTTTGCAGCAGGGAAGCGAGCTGCGAAGGGCGGTAGGCCCGTTTCCGTTTGCGAGTACCTCGGCGCTCTCAAATACAGCTCAGGTTTACTTGCGGGGCTGTCCCGAGTGGGAGTGGCGCTCGATTTTGGCGCAAGCGGGTGACAAAAGTGCAACTTCCGAGCGATTGAGTTTGGATTCCCCGGCAATTGCTGTGGCAACAGATAACAAGTCTCAGCAAGATGCTATCGCTCAACTGCAAGCTTACAGCCGATCGGTTCGGGCAGCAGACTTTCAAAGCCTGACAGACAGTATTTCCGAGGCTCGTCGGCGCTATCTCAATGCTGTGGAGGCGCTGGAAAAACCGTCGGTTTCCCGGTTGCCACAGATTTACGATATTTCCCTATTTGATTTGTCGGATGCAGCTTGGCAGAAAACGCAAACGGGCATGACTCGGGCAGTAAAAAGGATCGTGGCTCAAGGTATCCCGCAGGGGTTGCCAAAAGAGATTTTGAAAGAAGCTGTGAAGCTGCAAGTAGCTGAGGAAGTGCCGTTAGAGTCCCAAGCTTTGGCGGTTGAGGGTTTAACAGCGATTTTGCAGCCAAATCTGGTGAGAGATCGCGAGGAAACCAAACAGCTAGCTGAATTAGCGGCGCAAAAGGTGAAACCGGTGATGATCGCAGTGGATCAGGGCGAGATAATTGTTGCACAAGGAAAAGAGATCTCGCAGGAAGATTTCGTGTTGCTGGACTATTTTGGTTTAAGTCGCCGGGGGGTGAATTGGCTGGGGCTGACGGGTTTTGTTTGTTTAGTCGGGGGGGCAATTGCGATCGTACTGCTGGTGGAAAGGCACTACCGCTTGCGCCGGAGAGATCATTTGCTATTGCTGCTGCTGACTTTGAGCGCGCCGGTGCTGGTGAGTTTGGGTCTGCCTTGGACGAGTTTGCCCGCGATCGGGATTTTAGCGGGCGGCTTCTACGGTTCGGCTGTGGGAGTGACTGTGGTGGGGCTGCTGTCGGCGCTGCTGCCCGTTGGCTTAAATGTGGACTTGATTCATTTGGTGGCTAGCGGGGCGGGGGGATTGCTGGGCGCTTTTATGGCCGGGCGGCTGCGATCGCGCGAGGAATTGGCTCTTTTGGGCTTGGCTCTTGGGTTGACTCAGGGGACGGTTTATCTGGTGGGGACTTTGATTGCCAGCGCCGCTGTCGGTGCGATTTGGTACGTCGTGCTCGGTACTGTGGGCGCGCAAAGTTTGGCCGGTTTGGCTTGGAGCGTTGTGGCGATCGGCATCAGCCCTTATTTGGAACACGTTTTTGACTTGATTACGCCGATCCGGCTGGCGGAACTTGCCAATCCCAACCGCCCGCTGTTGAAAAAATTGGCGGCCGAGGCTCCGGGGACTTTTCAGCACACGCTGTTTGTGGCGAGTTTGGCGGAGGCTGCTGCCCGGGAACTCGGCTGCAATGTTGAGCTGGTCAGAACTGGGACACTATACCACGATATTGGAAAAATGCACGACCCTCTCGGATTTTGTGAAAATCAAATGGGTGGGGGCAACAAACACGATGAAATTAATGACCCTTGGGCGAGCGCGGAGATTATTAAAAAGCACGTTACCGAGGGCTTGGTGATGGCGCGGAAGCATCGATTGCCGAAGGCAATTCAGGCGTTTATTCCCGAGCACCAAGGTACAATGTTAATTGCTTACTTCTACCACCAAGCGCAGCAAATTGCTGCCAAAGAAATAGAAGATTTAAAGATTTCTTTGCCCGATGCGGATAATTCAAAGTTAACAATCGCAAGTCGGGAAGTGAGGGAGGAGGATTTTCGCTACGATGGGCCGATTCCGCAGTCGCGGGAAACCGGGATTCTGATGCTGGCGGATTCTTGCGAGGCTGCTTTGCGATCGCTCAAGGATGCTACTCATGAAGAGGCTTTGAATATGGTTAATCGGATTTTGAGGGCTCGCTGGCAGGATAATCAGTTGATTGATTCGGGTTTGACGCGGGAGGATATGTCTCTAATTGCGGAGATTTTTGTGCGAGTTTGGGAACAGTTCAATCACAAGCGGATTGCTTACCCTAGTGCAGTTTTCACTCCCAGGTAGGCGGAAATTTTTAGTTAGGAAAAATCAGTTCGCATTTCAGTTGTGAATGAGAGTTCATTGCGATTTGCCCCGCAAAGCGCCATGCACTTCAGGATTGTCGCTGACAATTACCACAGTTTGTTTGATTCCTCAAAATTCCGAAGAGTCGATATCTCTTTCGCCGGCTAGGTGCGATCGCAATTTTTGCCAGTCTGGGGCATCGATCGCATTTGCAAACCCGATAATAGTATCTACAACCCCAGCGCAGTCAACAATCCAGCGGATTTCTGGTAGTTCGTACATAACAAATAAATTTTGTGAGTTGTATCGCAGAAGGAATAAATACTAATTTTCGACTTCCAATCCCCATGCCCCATGCCCCATGCCCTCATTCTATCCTTTGACTCCGGCGGCGGTTTCTGTTGGCACAATGTATTTTTGCAAGAGCAAAAATAGTCCTAAAACTGGAACAATAGAAATAATAGAACCCGCCGCAACTAAACGCCAATCTAAAGAAAATGTCCCGGCTAAATTGGCTACCCCTAAAGGTAAGGTGTAATATTCCGGTCTGTCTAAAACTAGCAGTGGCCACAGAAAGTCGCTCCAAGAACCGATAAATACGAAAATTCCTAGGGTGACTAAAGCTGGCTTAATTGCCGGAATCATGACGTGCCACCAAATGCCTAATTCGCTGCAGCCGTCGATGCGGGCGGCTTCTTCTAGTTCTTTGGGAACGGCTAGAAATGCTTGTCGTAATAAAAATATGCCGAAGGCTGAGGCTAGTCCGGGAAAGATTACGCCTAAATAACTATTTTTTAGTCCGAGTTGTACTGTCAATATGTATAGGGGAATCATGACTATTTGGAAGGGAATCATGATTGTGGAAATGATTGTGATTAAGATGGCTTCGCGGCCGCGAAATTTTAGTCGGGCTAAGGGGTAAGCGGCGAGGGCACAAAAGAGGACGTTGATGCTAACTGTGAGGCCGGCAATTAAGGTGCTGTTGAACAGGTAGCGGCCGAAGGGGTTGGTTTGCCAAACTTTGATGAAGTTTTCGAGGGTTGGCTGTTGTGGCCACAGTTGCGGAGGAAATTGAAAGATGTTTTCGTTGGGGGATTTGAGGGAGGTACTGAGCAGCCACAGCAAGGGAAACAGCATTAAAAGTGCGATCGCGCTCATGATGCTGTACGTCCACAGGGTGCTCCACGGCGAGGGAGTGTTGTTTGGGGAATTTGGTTTTTTAGTTTTGAGATTGTTCATTGTTGGGATATGATAATAAGTCCTTGCTTCGTGAGAAGCCTTGTTGTCCATAAGGGGATTATTGCCATGAAACCGTTTATTTACGAAACTATGTACATTCTCCGCCCTGATTTGGGTGAGGAAATGACAGACCAGGCGATCGCTAAATATCAAACTATTTTGCGCGATCAAGGTGCTGAAAGCATCGAAACTCAGCACCGTGGCAAGCGCCGTTTGGCTTACGAAATCGGCAAGCACCGGGACGGAGTATACGTTCAAATGAACTATACAGCTCCGGGCGCTGCAATTTTTACCCTGGAGCGCGCGATGCGTCTTAGCGAAGAAGTGATTCGCTATTTGACAATCAAGCAAGATGTGCCAGATGCACCTGAAGCGGAAGCTGAAGCTGAAGTCGCCGAGTAGTGCTCGTGTCCACTTAACGTCTGCTGTAGTACCAGTCTACTGTTTGACGATTAGGGCCGCTTATTCCCCGGCACGCCTTTCTTAAGGGCTACGCTGTACACACAACTTGAAAAACTTACGTCAGAGCCTTTCGCTCCCCCTGGCATCCTCCTGAAAAAGACGCTAGGGGGCGCTCTGGGATTGTGGGTACAGCATAGTTTCTGAAGGGCGGGACTTGATGTTGATTGAAATTATAGGTGAATGGGCGATTGTTTTTCTAGGGGAGGACGATCGCTCTTTTTTGTGGGGAGGCTGCTGGGGCTTAATCTATTTTTATCAACAAAGAAAGCTCGCTTTTTGAGGAGGGCGATGGCGATTCACTTAGCCCAACTCTATTATCTAGTTGACTACAAAAAACTTGACTATGCTTGAGCATAGCTGCTTAATCATTGTAAATTAATTGTGATTCGCTATTTATTAAATTTACTGTTAACTCAAGCAAATTCAACTTCCTTGAGAGACAAAATTCTGCATCTATAACTCTGAACCAAACTATAAAGTTATTTTTGCCCTTGGTAATTAGGTAGCCGCCAAAATGTGGCTCTTAGAAGATGAATATTGGCAATTTTTGCCAACTGCTGCTTGGGGTTGGGCCTGAATCCACGAGCCAAAGCCCGATCGCACTCCCTGCAACCTCGATCGAGATTCTCGCCCCATAGCCCAATTGTAAAGTTTTGTGACAATTTCCATTTGGTAGCTTTAGATACAGAATTGTCTGTTATAGTGATAGAAGAGAAGAAAAAAACAGCCCAACATTAATCTAAAGAATACGGAGGAACCCCATATGTCTACCGAAAATCAAGCTCGCTCTCTGATGATGCGCCACCACCAACTGGTGAAGAACCGCCAGCAATCCATGCTCAACCGCACCGCCACCGAAGTCGGGATGGAAGATACGCACTACTGGGGTCACATTCAAGGCAAACCGCAGCCCAGCTTTCAAGCCAGTTACGATCGCAGCAACGCCACTATGAGCTAGGGCAAGCTCAATTTCGACAATTGTCTACGAAGTTATTACCTATAATTTGGAGAAATCAGTTATGTCAACTCAAGAACAAGCCCGCACCCTGATGATGCGCCATCAACACGTCGTCAAAAACCGTCAGGAATCCATGCTGAGCCGTGTGGCTGCTGAAGTTGGTTTAGATGCTGGTTCTCCAGCGAGTATCGATCGCAAATAACCCCTTTTTTCAACGGCGAGATAGTTGAAGGGAGTTTGTTGTTTGCCAGCTAAAAATTAATAATGTCAATTACAAAACCGTCGCGACTTCTTCTTGAGTTCTAACTCTAGATTGGAAGCCGCGATTAGTTTTATGGGGTTGGTTAAAGACAAAAAGTGAGTCACAGCCTCCCTGAACTGCATTTCCACGCCTGGGAAGCAGAAAACGAGCAAACCCTTACAAAATAAGTTGTTCGCAATCTAAAATCTAAAATCTAAAATGATATAATCCCCTTTCAGCAGATTGAAGGCTACTAGGGAGGTCATGATGTCGGACTGGAAAGAAATTGACGGCGGAGTTACAGCACCGAGAGGGTATCGAGCATCGGGAATTACAGCGGGTTTGAAGCCTTCAGGCTTGCCGGATTTAAGTTTAATTTTGTCAGAGGTGGATGCCATCGCCGCTGGAGTCTTCACCACATCCACTGTCCGGGCCGCTTGTGTGGACTACTGCCGTCAGCGTTTGCAAGCTAAACCCAGCGCCAAAGCAATTTTGTGCAATGCGGGACAAGCTAATGCTGCTACTGGCGAACAAGGTTTGGCAGATGCCCTCGAAAGTGCCAAATTGTTGGGAGAAGCGTTGAATATTCCTCCAGAATCGATTCTTTTGGCCTCCACTGGTGTCATCGGACAGCGGATAAAAATGGAGCCGCTGAGGGCGGGAATTCCGCGATTAGTTGCTGAGGCATCGGAAACTGGTTCCGATGCGGCGGCTAAGGCTATTTGTACGACTGATTTAGTGCCGAAAACGATCGCCCTGGAAACCATGTTTGGCGATCGGCCCGTCCGCATCGGCGGCATTTGCAAAGGTTCGGGAATGATTCACCCGAATATGGCAACAATGCTGGCATTTGTAACTTGCGATGCAGCAGTGTCATCGCATTTGTGGCAAGAAATGCTGAGTCGGGCGGCTAACAGAAGTTTCAATCAAATTACTGTTGACGGCGATACCAGTACCAACGATTCGCTAATTGCTTTGGCAAACGGTCAATCCCGCACACCTGCAATTACGGAAATGGGGGCTGATGCTGAAAAATTAGAAGCGATGCTGACAGAAGTTTGCGTGCATTTAGCAAAGGCGATCGCCCGTGACGGCGAAGGTGCAACTTGTTTGGTGGAAGTGCAAGTTAGCGGCGCGCTGGATGAAGTTTCTGCGAGTAAAATTGCCAAAACAATTGTCGGTTCTTCTTTAGTGAAAGCTGCTATTTTCGGACGCGATCCGAATTGGGGCAGAATTGCGGCGGCGGCTGGGCGCGCTGGTGTACCTTTCGATCAAGAGAATTTGCGGATTCAATTGGGGGATTTTTTGATGATGGAAAACGGACAGCCTAAAGAGTTCGATCGCGCTGCTGCGAGTAATTATATGAAAGCGGCTGCAGAGGGAGAATATTTGAAGGCTGATACAGTTGTAATTCAGGTTAGTGTCGGGAATGGCAGCGGTTTTGCGAAAGCTTGGGGATGCGATTTGAGTTACGACTACGTGAAGATTAATGCGGAGTATACGACTTAAATAAGTCCAGGCTGTTAAAAGTCCGGGCGGTTATAAACCGTGCCTACACAAACAAAACCAGACGAGAGAAAGTTGAAGGCAAATTTCACACAATTTAAACTAAATTTCCCCCCGTGGGGGGAAATTTAAAAATCTGAAACCTTTACTCACCAACTTAATATCAGCTTTTTTGCTCCTCCTTTTAAAATCGCTGAAGCCCTTGCAAATATCAGCTTTTTATGATTTTAACAAAAGAGCGCTAAAAATCTTATTCAGACTAAGTTTCAAGACTTTTTTAGCTGATTATTAATAAGTCTAATATAAAATTTGAAAAACACGCCCTAACCAAAACTATCGGAGACAAACACATAGCCACCACCATATCCAACATTATCATCCACTAATATTAAGCCCTCGTTACCCTGCGGATCTCCACTCTGAGCAAGTCCATAATTCACCACCCGCAACAACCGCTGCGGCGTAAACGATTCTAATTCTACAAAATTGCCTGCATCCAGCCACGCTAGTTCTTCGGCTATTAAACCTTGCCTCACAGCATCGGGTAATTGACGTGCGCTTTGTGCCATTGTTTGAGATTGCTGGACAAACATATCGCGGGTTTCCAAGATTTGGCGGGGAGAAATGCCTAAATCAAAAATCGTCACCTGTTGATTCGCAAACCAGTCTGGACTGGTTCGTAATTGATGCACTAAACCAACTCCAGCAGGGCTCGCATTGTGCAGCGCATAAACTTTCAAATCGGCATTACGGCGCAGCATTTCGATTACGGTGTTGAAGATGCTTTGGGGATAGCCACTAATACTAAGAATGGCGCAGTTGTTTTCAAAATGGACGTTGTTGGCAATGAGGAATTGAGCTATTTCGTCACTGTCACAGATAATTGCGCGATCGAAGCTGTAGGCGCTAACTTCGGGATCGATGCTGGCGGGTAAAGCTTCTTGGCGAGGTGCAGGCAGCAGTTTTTCTAGTGCGCCGTTTACCCTTTGCCAGTCTCGCAGCCATTTATCGCTTTGCGCTTGATTAACGAGAAATATTTCACCCGTTATCTGTGGGCTATTTTTTTGTGAAATGCTGAGCCAGTAGGAAAATAGTCCTAGTGTAGAGGCTGCGATGTATCCTGGAAAATAATTAAATATCAAGCTTCCTGAAATCCCTGTTACTAAAATAATTATTCCTAAAGTTTGTAAATTTGTGGCATTAATTTTTCTGCTGCGAACACTTTGCTCGGTAGATTGGCTGTTCGCGAAAAATCCCCGAATCCAAATAATATTGAAAACTGTCCACACTATCAAAAATCCCGCAGTGTCAGAAAAGATAGAGCTAATGAATATACCGCCAAAGTTCACCAGGAAAAAGCTCTGGACTAAATATCCTAAAATCCAGTTCCAGAGGTTAGATGAGGTGCGATTTTTTAGCCGTTGATCTATCAAATACAAAAACTGTTTGGGCGTAAAAAATAACATATTCTGGCTGGAAATATCTTCGATCGCCTTTTTGAAAAAGGGATCGGTGAATGCCAACTTTTTATCAGTGACGGTAGTGGGTTCAAATACAAACGGATGGTTGCACCGTTTACAGCGACCTGAGTTGGTGGTACGATCGCGCAAATTGTTGTCGGTGTTACACTGGACGCATTTCATTCCCATTTCGGTTACTCCTGATTGATTTAATGGATTTATATCGTTGACGGTTGTTTTGGAATGGTTTTACCGCAGAGGCCGCAGAGGGCGCAGAGGAAGAGAAGAGAGATAATAAGTAGAAGGAAGAAGGAAGAAGGAAGAAGGAAGAAGGAAGAAGGAAGAAGGAAGAAGGAAGAAGGAAGAAGGAAGAAGGA